>NZ_CAMHUS010000001.1:0-300000 GCF_946188375.1 Streptococcus mitis | reverse complement strand
AAAATGGTAGACGTTTCAAGGATAATCAAGAGCCAATGTTTACTTTAAATACTCAGGATCGCCATGGTATTGTCGTTGTAGGAGATTTACCGACTAGCTTTAAGGAAACTGGTCGCGTCTATGGAAGTGAGGGCTTATCTCCAACACTAACTACAATGCAAGGTGGAGATAAAATCCCCAAAATACTGATTCCAGAACCAATCAAATTTCTAAAAGTCCGAGAGGCAACGAAAAAAGGATATGCTCAAGCAGAGATTGGGGATTCAATCAATTTAGAAAGACCAAGTTCTCAGTATCGTCGTGGTAGAGTTGGAAAAGGTATAGCGAATACGTTAACAACTAGTGGGCAAATGGGAGTAGTAGTTGCTAGCTATGAAGGAGAAGATAAACAAGTTTATCATGTAGCCGGTGTCTTAATAGATGGACAATTTTACCGTTTGAGAATACGACGAATCACTCCTAAAGAGTGTTTTCGCCTACAGGGATTTCCTGATTGGGCTTTTGAAGCTGCTAGAAAAGTTTCTAGTAATAGTCAGCTCTATAAACAAGCTGGTAATAGTGTAACTGTTCCTGTGATTGCCGCAATCGCAAAAAAATTAAAAGAAATAGAGGAAAAAGATGAAAGCGCTAAATAAAGAGTCAATACTATATTGTGATGAATTAGAAACAGAATTACATGATGCAGAAATGATGCAGTTGGATGAACAAATATTTTTGATGCCCAATTATCCATGTGAGTTTGAGGTGACATTTTTAGATTATTACCATAAAAAACACAATTACCCCCCTATTTTACGAATCCTATCTTCAAAACATTATGGAATTCCTTGAAAGTCAGGATATAAAGAACGGAGCTGATGCCTTTATAGATGATAATCATAATCTTGTTTTTGTTTTATATGGGCAAGGCTATCGAGCCGAGGGAAAAGAGGGAATACTTACAACCCAAGTAACTGTAAAAGCTTATGATGAAGACAAGAAATCAATTAACTTCTCCAATTTATTAGATTCCTTAATC
This sequence comes from Streptococcus mitis, assembly GCF_946188375.1. Lineage (GTDB taxonomy): Bacteria > Bacillota > Bacilli > Lactobacillales > Streptococcaceae > Streptococcus > Streptococcus mitis_CX. Next base: position 298,982 of record NZ_CAMHUS010000001.1, on the reverse strand, counting down.
GTCTCAGAATATCAAATGGAACCGAATCTTTGGGAGGTCTCACATGATTGATCTCTATCTAAGTAAAAATAACCATAGAAATCAACTTCTTTTAGAATTCTTCCAAAACTATGGCATTGAGGTATCCTGTCATTCGATTTCTGAAATGACAAGGGATAAATTAATTGAGATGATGAGCTATTCTTCAGATTGTTTTGAGTTTTTATCTCCTAATTTATTACGATTTAAGAACCGTGACAATTTAAGACTAACGGATTTCATTGAAATGATATTAAAAAATCCTGAACTAACCATCAGACTTCCTCTTGCGGTTTCAAATAAGCGAGTTTATCCAAATCTAAATTTGGAGGAAGCTAGGGCTTTATTACCAAGAGATACGAAACAATTGATTTACATGGCACAAACACATTATTTATCTAACTAAAGGAGAAGCAATATGGCTGAACGATTTTGGGAGAACTTGTCCATTATTTTGGCTGAAAGAAATATCAGCTGGATTGAGTTAACCAGAAAAATGTTTGCGGGAGAGTTTCACTATCCAAGTGAATTGAATCGTTTGTATCAAAAGATTCGTCACTACAAGATGGAACAACGAATGCCTCAAAGTCCATGGGTAGAGAGGATTGTGCAGGTATTAGATTTAGATTATGAAGATTTATTTCGGAGGTAACTATGAAAAGAATAATTCCAGTTTATATATTCCAACAAGTAAATGTCCTATTGGTATCCTTATACTTACTGAAATTTCTTTGTATCGGTGAGTTAACTATACTACAGATTATCTATGGAGCGTCGCTCATTTCTTTTTTATGGATGTATGGTCAACGAAAACAAGTGGCCAAGGTCAATATGGAAACTAGGATAAAGTGGATTGGTATTGGATTCGTTAGCCTACTGATTATCAGTCTATATTTTAGTCTGATTCATGCTCAAGAAAGCACAAATCAAGCAAACTTAATTGGGCTTCAACATCAAGTTCCTTGGTTTTCATTTTTATTGTTCTTAATCAATGCGAGTATGGTTGAAGAATTTTTGTATAGAGAAATTTTATGGAACTTGGTTAGAAAATTAGATATTCGAGTTGCTTTGACAAGTGTTTTATTTGCCTTAGCTCATCATCCAGGAACCATTCTAGCTTGGTGTTTATATGTTTCATTGGGAATGTTTTTAGGGATGGTACGCTATAAATCGGACTTGTGGGGCAGTATGGGGCTACATTTAGTGTGGAACCTACTAGTTTATAGTTTGCTGCTTTTTAATAAAAACAAAGTATAAATTTCTAATTATCTTTTTATATTTTCTTAAATGCTCGTAAAGCCTTATTCTATGTGCTTTCGAGTATTTTTACTGTAGGAAGATACTTCACGTTTCTTTGCATATTTCCTCATGTCTTAGCTGTCAGAAGTGGTAAATAAGTAGTAAATTCATTTGTACTACTAAGCAACAAGACGCTCCTGTTGCTTCTCTTTATTCAAGCGTTTCATTTCTGCCATTGCAGAATCGAATGTTGCATGTGCGTAATAGTTCAGCGTCATGGCTATATTAGCATGTCCCATAATGTACTGTAATGCCTTTGGATTCATTCCTGCATTTGCATAGTTGGTACAGAATGTATGTCGCAAACTATGTGGAGTGATGTGTGGCAATTTATCCTCGTTATACTTATTGTATTTCTTAACAAGACCTTTCATCATGCCGTTGTAATCACTTGCCACTTTTGGATAGTTCTTTCTATTAAGAAAGAGGAAATCACTATATCCATCAATCTCAACACGCTTATCATTCTTTCGATTCGCTAACACTCGCTTAAATGCTTGATAGGCTTCTTCAACCATAGGAACTTGACGTTCGCCACTTTTGGTCTTTGGTGTTTCAATGTAGTACCCAATTTCAGTATCTCTCAATAGCTGATGGTCTATATTGACAAGACGATTCTCAAAATCTAAATCTGGAAGTGTCAAACCACCAAACTCTGAAATACGAAGACCTGTTTTTAAGAGTATCAGAATTTCATCATAATTTTTGCTGTAGGTTTTATCAGCTTTTGCAAAGGCTAACAGTTTTTCTTCCTGTTCTTCTGTTAGTACGGTCTTAGGGACAGTATCATCATCAAGAACTGCTTTCAGTTGAAAGTCAAATGGATTCTTCCGAACACAATCATCTTGTATAGCAATATAGAATGAAGCCTTTAAAGAACGTTTGTAGTTATTGATGGTTTGATAAGCATAACCATTTTCACTCATTCTAATAGCCCATTCTTTAGCGTCTGATGGCTTAATACTGTCAATACTTCTTACACCTAACTTGTCTTTCTTCAAAATATCCATAAGATATTTGCGTCCAGTTTCAGTGTTTTTTCTAACCTTTGGTCTTTGAGCGTTCTGTTTTGCGTAAAGCTGGCAGAGTGTCATTTTCTTTCCTACAACATCAATACCATCATGAATGTCTTTCTGTAACTCTGCGATTTTCTCTCTAAGTGAGATACAATCACGCTTTCCTGCTGGTACTCGGTCTGTAGCCACAAGTTTCCACGAGTAAACAAATTGCGGTTCTCCAAATGAATCTATATATTTGTATAAGTATCTTCCGTCTTTTCGTTGGCTCTCTCCAGTCTTTAAGATTCGACCTTTATTGTCACGTCTTTTTTCTGACATGGCATTTGCTCCTTTCCTTTATGGAAAGAGCCTTGATACGACTTAATACTATTTTATCATATACAAGACCCTTTGGCGACGCTAGATTGCGTCCAATGTATCTATAATTTTTTCAAATTGTTTTCGTTTAATCTGAATACGATTGCCATTCATAATCAGCCAATTTGCATTTTTATTTTCCTCTGCCAAGCGTCGTAGCTTGTTTTCGCCAATACGAAAATATTTTGACGCTTCTTCAATGGTTAGGGTATAACGTTCCCAAATAGGAATGTCAGTCTGCTTCATAAAATCCTCCTTTCCAAATCACTTATTTGGATTTCATAAAAGTTGTTTTACCAGCAATCGAACAGCTTTAGCAAAGCTCACGGGAGTTCCACCCCTGCATGGTTCTCATGTAGCCATACTCATTGCCTGCGACGGTTTTATCACGCTCGGACTATTGACTGTATGGGAGTATCATTATCACGATAAGAATGTCGTTGCAGGCAATCCTGCTAAAGATTGCTTCTCGGATCACTAACATGAATCGCTCGCTATCTTTATAAGATAGGTCATGGCGGTTAGTTCCGTTGGCTCTTTTCTTATCGAAACGTATTCGATTACTTTTATTCAGTTTTCAAAGAACAATGGCTCGTTAGCCTATCAAAACACATTGAAAGCTCAATATGCTTTGGTGGAATAACAAACCTCCCTGTTCGGGAAGCGTGGAATGGTTTAGCACGCTTCCACGAAAGGAGAGAGGATATTACTTAATTTCAAATGACAAAATCTTTGTAATCAATCTGGTTTCCATTCTTCCACGTAAGACTTCATCAACGACCATACTTTGATTGCCATATTCATCTTTCATAAGTCGTAGGGAACGCTTCGTTATGTACCCTCTGTAATGATGTAGAATCTGGTTAATCGCTTCGGTATCGCCATCTGTTGCCTTTACAATGAGAGGAAAGGGAATCATAGGATATTGTGTTTTCATTCTTCAAATTCCTCCATAAACTTTTTAATTAAGGCTAGTCCACTGGTTCTATGCCGATAGACAGTAGAACGGTTCAATTTCAACAGGTCTGCAATTTCTGAATCGCTCATGTCCATAAAGTAAAACAGCAGTAGAATTTCACGTTTCTTGTCTGGCAACTCACGTAATGCTTCACTCAACAAATCATTTTCAACGCCTACTGATAACCCATTGAGTGTAAAAATCTGAAAGTCAGTTGAATAGTTATCTGTTGTCGCAAACTGGCTAACAAGATAATCGCCAACATCCGAAAAGGACACCTCACGCTTTGCAATCCTTGAAAGATAAAGCATATAATTCTTTCGCTCGTCTTCCATAGCACGTTTACAGATATAGTCAAACTGATTTTCTATTGTGGTCTGAAAAGAAGATGGTTTCATGTTTCTCACCCCCTTTCTGTCTAGGAAAGGAAGTGAGCCTTGCTCGTTTATCTCCTTTCACTCTTAGTCCCAATGTGAAAGGGGGATTTGTTGCATTACTGATAAATAAACTTTGTAAAAAAGTTCTGAATAGCCAAAAAAGCATATAAACAGATTTATTTCCCTGTTTACATGCTTCTGTTATTCTATCTATATGATTTATAAAACCACATTGGTGGACGTACTTATCTATTGCAGATAGACGACTTTTTTTGACAAGAACCCAATGTAAGGAAATTTATTGTATATGATGTACTTCATGGCGACGTTGACCTCCAACAAACCGCCATTTGGAAGTAATATACAATATTTTAACAGCGTAAATAGCACTACCATATAACGGTTTTTTTTATTGGCGTTTAGTAGTGCTTTTTATTAAATATAAACCTATAAACCATATAACACGTTTTTCTATACCTGTTTTTAATTCAGTAGGAACAATAAAATGTATAGAGGTGGTCTACTATGCGTAAAAAAGAAGATAAATATGATTTTAGAGCCTTTGGTTTAGCCATTAAAGAAGCTCGATTGAAACGAGGTTTAACTCGTGAACAAGTGGGAGCATTGATTGAAATTGACCCACGGTACTTAACTAATATTGAAAATAAAGGGCAACACCCCAGCATACAAGTTCTTTATGACCTTGTATCGTTACTTCATGTTTCCGTTGATGAATTTTTCTTACCTGGGGTCCCGAGCGCTTAGTGGGAATTTGTATCGATAAGGGGTACAAATTCCCACTAAACCAATGTTTCAAGGCCTATTTATTTTTTATATTCAATTCTCTTAAGTGTTTAGGAATAGATAACAAGTCAAATTTATACTCTCCAAGAAAAGTGATATGCTCCCAATTAATAGGAGATACATGCTTCATATACTTAGTTACTTCGGGATCTATTTTGACGAGATAATTATAAGCTGCTTGTAAGTAGACGGCGTTCCATATACTTATTGCATTTATTAACACATTAAGCGCACTAGCACTTTGAAGTTGTCGGCGAATATCGCGCTCCATAAATTTTCCGCGTCGCCCAAAAAATAGTTCTCTAGCTAAAGCATTAATCGCTTCTGTCTTATTTAGTCCATGAGTGATCCTTCGCCGTAGCTCACTATCTGTAATATAATCTATCATAAAAATGCTCTTTTCAATGCGACCTAGTTCTCTCAGTGCAAGAGCTACTCTATTCTTACGTGCGTATGAGCCTAGCTTTCCTAATAGTAAAGAACTAGATACTTTTCCTGTTTGAATCGAATAGGCGATTCGTTTAATTTCATCATAGTTTTCTTCAATAATTTTTACATTGATTTTTCCGCTTATATCTTCTGATAAGTTAGGGTAGTAGGAAGGTGATTTGATAGAAAATAATTGTGATTTTTTTATATTTCTGATGCGAGGTTCAAAATCAAAGCCTAGTAATGCGGTCATTCCAAACACCTGATCAGAATACCCATTTGTATCAGTAAAATGTTCCTCAATATCTAGATCTGTTTCATGATAAAGTAGGCCATCAAGGGTATGAGTAGCTTCCCTTGTATTAGTTGAAGCAACCTCGATATGATGAGTCGTATGCCTATCATTTATTGATCGAATCATTGTAGCTCCTTTTTCCATACTTTTGTAATGTGGATTAACATCGGATTTTAGAGCTGAGACGCCCACTGGGACGCGCATTCCGTCTGAAGCAGTGGTTTTTCCTTCACCCCAAAAGTCTGCAACAGGAAGCTTTAACTGATAATTAACCAAAACAGATTGAGCACGAGTCAGAGCTTCTTTATAAAAGCGCCATTGTTTGGCATTGGCTAACTGAGAATAAGAAATTCCAGGAGTTGATTGGGCCATTTTTTCAAGACCAATATTCATCCCTAAACCCAGCAAAGCAGCAAAAATAATTTTTCTTTCTTGTTCACTCGGCGGTTTCCCTGTAGAATCATGACTAAATTCTTGTGAAAAGTTGGTCCAACTGTCCACCTCAATTAAAAGATCACTAAGCCTTATCTTAGGAATTATTGAATAAAGTTTTTTTCTATATATTTCTGCTTCGCTAGGTGTAACTTTTTCCAACTTTTTAAGGTTTGCTCTTGAAATTCTCTTATCAACTGTCGAATAAAATTGAAGCTGTAAATCTAAAATTATTTCCCGATCCTTTAAATAGTCCTCAAACGTGTCTGGAATAGTTTCTGAATCAATACAAGCAGATAAATCAACTAAGTAATCATCAATATTTCGATGGATCATACTTCCTTCAACTGAAATATCTCCTGATCGAATATTGTTCTTTAGCTCGGTGAAAGCTACTAACTCATAGTAAGACCGATCTATTTTCCCCTCTTCTGGCCGAACAAGGCTTTTCCATTTTTTACTCACAAAATCAGTAGAAGTATCTGCCGGTATTTTTCTTTTACCACTATTGTGTAAATCAGTTAGTTGAGTTAGGGCCATGAGGACTGGATTTGCTGCCGGAGTTGCTTTGAACGAAAGGGTCCTCAATAACATTGGCGTGTATCTTCGGAGGTAATTAGCTTTATTTCGAACCATTTCTAAATAGCCATGATTTTTATTACCTGTAATTTTTTTAGCTTCTTCTCCATCTTGTACTAAATCTTCCCAAGGCATGATTCGTTCAATTTCGTCAAAAGGATTACTATCATTATCTTTTGCAAAGTGAAGAGCATCAATTAAAGAAGCATAATGTTCCAATTTTTTAGTAGCCAATTTTCCTTTTTCTTTTAACTGTTCTTGTGAATCACGTGTCCCTTTGCGTTTAATACTTGCTAAAATGCGGTCATTAATCTCAATCAGTTGATCGATCAGATATTGATGATGATTGACTAAAAAAGCAATAAGTAAAGAGTATCTTTTTTCAAGCTCAAAACGGGAGAAGTCATATGCATCATAATTTTCCCCTAGTCTAGCTAGCTGAAGAAACCTGTTCCGATTAATATGGGAGACATTAATTGTCCCGAGTCCCATGGAAGCAATCACTTCCACTTTTTTACAAATACTCATAAAGCTTTCTGGATTTGCCTTACCTGGAATGTCTTTTAGCCAAGCGAGTTTAGTTATTTTCGTCTCTTCATAAATTTGAAACAAACTCTCTAGTTTTTCAATTTGTATATCTGTTAATGAACAGAGTAATATTGAAAATAAGTTGTTTTCTGCTTTATCTCGACAGCGGCTTATAATGTCTTCAAGTGTAGCTATAGATGGAAAAATAATTCTTTTTCGAGTTAAGAAATCAATTGTTTTTTTCATTAGATAGATAGAGTCATCATTTTCTAAAGCTAGTTCAATTAAATATTCTATTAACTGTTTTTGTGTATTAGCACTACCGAATCGATGATAGTTGAATACTTCTAAGATCTCGTTGAAGTGATTTGCACGTGTATTTCTATGATCATATGAATTTAAATCAATTGCATCAAGATGGAGCTGTCGACTCACATAAGAAGTTAGTCTGGTTGATTTAATCGGCCAATTACTTAAAGAACACCCAGGATACCGGGCCAAACAAAGTTGTATCGCAAATCCTAGTTTATTGACCTTTCCACGGTGTTGATTAATAACCTCCAGATCATAATCAGAAAAACTAAAATACGCTTTAAAATCCTCTTCTGATAAGTGGTCTACAGAAAGAAGTTGTTCACGCTGTGAAGTAGTTAAAATTCTTTTCATAGCCATATCTTAAGCATTCCTTTTATTGAGGTAACGGTAAAAGGTTGTTTTGCTTAATTTAGAGGCATCAAGAATTTGACGAATAGAATACTCTTTGCTGTCATACATTTTTAAAGCTAAATCAATTGATAGCTTACCTTTACTTGGACGGCCCCCTTTTTTTCCTCGGACTCTGGCTGCCTTAAGACCAGAGTTAGTTCGTTCAATAATAATATCCCGTTCCAGTTCTGCTAAACTAGCCATAACTCGGAAAAAGAATCTTCCCATAGACGTTGAAGTATCTACGTTATCTTGAATAGATATAAAATTGACACTAAGTTCTTCAAATAATTCAGAAAGTTCAATCAAATGTTTAGTTGATCGTGAAATTCGATCTAACTTGTAAATGACAACAGAATCTCCTTCACGTAGTAGGTTGATCATTTCTTCTAATTGCGGTCGGTCTTTTTTCGCACCAGTTACTTTTTCTTGAAATAATTTATCAATTCCATAATGAGTAAGTGCATCAATTTGTAAACTAAGATTTTGAACATCCGTACTCACTCGAGCATAGCCAAAAATCATAAAAAAACCTCCTTAATTTTATAATTTAAATGTACCATAACTCATTAAGTATAACTATATAGGAACTATGAAAAAGGAACGGATTTTGGTACTTGATTTACTTAAAAAACATTTAGAAAAAGCAGGAAAATGAAAAGGTACCATAAACGGTCGTTTATGGTACCATTCAAATTTATCCTTATTGTACAAAATAACAGCGAAATTTTTAAATCTATTCCTTATCGATACAAATTCCCCGTAGGCGCTAGGGACCTCTTTAGCTCCTTGGAAGCTGTCAGTAGTATACCTAATAATTTATCTACATTCCCTTTAGTAACGTGTAACTTTCCAAATTTACAAAAGCGACTCATAGAATTATTTCCTCCCGTTAAATAATAGATAACTATTAAAAATAGACAATACTTGCTCATAAGTAACGGTACTTAAATTGTTTACTTTGGCGTGTTTCATTGCTTGATGAAACTGATTTTTAGTAAACAGTTGACGATATTCTCGATTGACCCATTTTGAAACAAAGTACGTATATAGCTTCCAATATTTATCTGGAACATCTGTGGTATGGCGGGTAAGTTTTATTAAGACACTGTTTACTTTTGGTTTAGGATGAAAGCATTCCGCTGGCAGCTTAAGCAATTGCTGAATCGAGACTTGAGTGTGCAAGAGCAACCCTAGTGTTCGGTGAATATCCAAGGTACGCTTGTAGAATCCTTCTTCAACAATCAGATAGATGTCAGACGCATGGCTTTCAAAAACCACTTTTTTAATAATTTGTGTGCTTAAATGGTAAGGAATATTCCCAACAATTTTATACCTCTGTTTGTTAGGGAATTGAAACTGTAGAATATCTTGGTGAATTAAAGTGACACGAATGTTCAGTTTTAATTTTTCTGACGATAAGTTGAATAGATGACTGTCTAATTCAATAGACGTTACCTGTTTACTTATTTTAGCCAGTTTCGTCGTTAAATGCCCTTTACCTGTTCCAATTTCGTAAACGGTATCGGTTTCTTTTAAATTCAATTGTTTTATTATTTGGTTGAGTACTTTTTCACTCGTTAAAAAGTTTTGAGAATATTTTATATTTTTGTTCATGTAATCACTCCTGAAGTGATTACATCTATAAATAAATACAGAAGTTAAACGATTTGTTTGTAATTTTAGTTATCTGTTTAAAAAGTCATAAGATTAGTCACTGGTAGGAATTAATCTAACGTATTTATTTATCTGCGTAATCACTGTTTTTAGTCTGTTTCAAAACAGTAGATGTTTTATCTACATTACGTATTTGGAATACCAACATGACGAATCCCTCCTTCTTAATTACAAATTTTTAGCATCTAATTTAACTTCAATTCCTATTATACAAAATTTTAAGATAATGCACAATCAACACACTCTTAAGTTTGCTTCTAAGTCTTATTTCCATAACTTTAGGGTTAACCATACGCAAGACCAATCACTCTCGGACAATACTCATGATTTTAATGATAAAATCCATGTTAAACCCATAGATAAGAAATACACCTGCAATAACCGTTACCTGTTTGTGCCAATTTAAAAATGCACCACTTTTTTATAATTAAAACGGTTGAAAACTGTACCACTAATAACTCACAATAGAGAGATGTCACCGTCAAGTTAAATGTACAAAATAACAGCGAAATTTTTAAATCTATTTCTTATCGATACAAATTCCTCGTAGGCGCTCGGGACCCCTACCTGCTAATAACTTGGTAAAAAGCACCCGACGATTACAGATAGAGAAATACATGGATAGCTTTACAGACAAAGAACTATCCTTAATGGAATCTTTAGCCAGCGGTATCAACGAAGCAAGAAACATCGAAGACTAATTAAAAGAATCCATACATAACGGAAAGAGCCGATAAAATGAGATTGTATTAATCTCATTTTATCGGCTCTGCGTCTTTGCGTCTGGCTCTGTAATCACAGTTACTTTGAACTGCTTTATTTCAATTAAATTTTCTTGTCTGCATTTCGGACAATAGAGGGGGAATTTTTTTAATTCAGTATCTTCCCTTATCTTTAATCGTGTTTTATTTCCACATACAGGACACAATATCCACTTGTAGTTTATAATAACTATCTCCTCCTTTACACTTTAATTCAAATCTTTATTAAAAAATATTTCATCTTATTTAACAAGAAACCATATTTATATAACAACATAAAATACACTAAGTTATTTTATTGAACATATATCGTACTTTATCTATCCGACTATTTGGACGACGGGGCTGGCAAACAGGTTCACCGGTAGTAACATGGTACCCTTTTAACTCTGTTAAACAAACACTACGTCCATTTGTAAAGAAAGTTAAATCACTACGATATTCTTGAATACACCGAGCAGGGATTTCTCCACTAAGAATGACCTCATTATTTTTCAATTGAGTGTCTACGATGTTCGCACAATATTTAGGAGCATCGTTGTATGCTCGTGAAAGATATTCCTGTGGCGCATAAATTTTAAAACTAAGATATGGCTCTAACAATTCTGTTCCAGCTTTTTTTAAGACTTGTTCCAATACAATAGGAGCAAGCATCCGAAAATCTGCTGGGGTACTAACAGGGCTATAGTATAAGCCATACTTAAAACAGATTTTACAGTCCGTCACATTCCAACCATACAATCCTTGTTCACAGCCATAGCGTATCCCCTCCATAACTGCATTTTGAAACGATTGATTTAAGTATCCAAGAGAAACCGAGCTCTCATACTGTACTCCGCTCCCTAATGGAAGCTGTGCTACAGATAGACCAATGGAAGCCCAGAAAGGATTCGGTGGAACTTCGATGTGAATGGTATACTCTGCTTTTTTTAACGGTCTTTCCATATAAATGACTGTAGGCTCTTTTATTTCTATCTCCACATGATACTTTTCTTGCAGCAGAGCACAAGTCACTTCCATTTGTACTTTCCCTAAGAAAGAAAGTATGATTTCATGTGTCGCAGAATCCACATAATATCGCAGAAGCGGGTCACTGTCGGAGATTTCTAAAAGTGCATCAAGTAACATTTCCCTTTGTTGAGGTTTGCTCGGTTCAACAGTCGTTTGCAGCAGAGGGAGGGGATTTTCAATTCTCTCTCTGTGGCAATAGCTTTTTGTATCTCCAAGAACACTATTTAACTTCAAAAACTCATTCTGCAAAATAACAATTTCCCCGGAATAAGCCTTATCGATTTTACATAATTCACCATTTATTGAAGTATACATTTCTGTAATTTTTATTTTTTCCTTTTCCGATATTCTAACCGAATCTCGCAAATGCAGTACGCCACTATAAAGACGTATATATGCAAGACGCTGTCTTTTTTCCGAATACTCAATTTTGAAAACTTTTCCGCAAAGTTCAGACTGACCTCGATGTGTTGATGAATAAAATTTATTCGTAATCACTTCTATAAGGTTATCAATCCCTATATTGTTTTTTGCACTTCCGTGATAAACAGGGAACAGGGAACAATTCTGAAATCTTATGCTTTCCTCTTGTTCGAGTTCCAATGCTTCTAATGATTTACCGGACATATATTTCTCTAAAAGGTCATCGTTTCCCTCTATTACCGTATCCCATTGTTCAGATTCGGTAAAGTTCGTCACACACATATTAGGATACAGTTCTACCTTCTGTTTGATTACAATTTCGGCAGAAAGTTTCTCTTTAATATCCTGATAAACCGTTGATAAATCAATTCCATTTTGGTCAATCTTATTGATAAAAAAGATTGTGGGAATCCCCATTTTCCTAAGTGCATGAAATAATATACGAGTTTGTGCTTGTACGCCATCTTTTGCAGAAATCAGTAGAATTGCCCCATCTAAAACTGATAATGAACGATATACTTCTGCTAAGAAATCCATATGTCCTGGCGTGTCTATGATGTTCACCTTCGTATTTTCCCACTGAAAAGAGGTTATTCCTGTCTGAATTGTAATTCCTCTCTGACGTTCTAAAAGCGTATTATCCGTCCTCGTTGTACCTTTGTCCACGCTTCCTAATTCTGTAATCGCTCCACTGTTATATAATAAGCTTTCTGTTAAGGTAGTTTTTCCTGCATCAACATGAGCTAAAACTCCAATATTAATAATTTTCATGTGATTTTCCTCCATTCAAAAGCCCAAAAGGGCATAAAAATCCCAGTGATAAATACTCTTATCACTGGGATTTTTATGCATAACCATAGGCATACAAAGCATACAGATATTCTCCGGATACTTTAGAATCACATGATAAAGGTATTCTTAAACTGGGTACAAAAAACTAAGCCCTCCTAAAAAAGGACATCCAATTATTTGTTCCCACTATCAAATTGACAGTTTATTTAAGAATACCTTGCCGCATATTTATTAACTCCTTTTAAATAGATACTTAAATTATAGCACGTAAGAGCATATTTGTAAAGGAATCTCCAATTTTTTATCAAAGAGAGTACGTGATTACAAAATAGCTGTAATAATGTACCAATATTTGTTATTCTATAATCTTCCAATTACTCCCGTTCTTTTCAAGTACCAAATCAAATTGAGATACCTGCGTTGCTTTGGTCTGCTGGTCGATATACTCCACTGTCAGCGATACCGTGACTTGATTATCCTTACGATTGTGAATAGGATTTACCAGTTCTTGAAAGATGTACTCTTTTCCGATTGGTTTTAATATCCCGTCATTCACATAGTAGGAAAGTTCACTGGCTGTCGCTGTAGGATAGAGCTTGAAGAACGTCGTTAAAAACTCATTGATTTCATTGGTTGTAATGGAATCAACCGTCCCCTCACTTTCAATGGCTTTTGGTTTATAACTTGATTTCTTAGGTATGTTGGTAATGGTCGGATTCTTAACCAGTACCATATTTCCAGAACCATCTACATAGACACTCACTATATAAGCAGAGTGGACGGTCTTTGTATTTTCTCCCTCTGTAATGAGCTGGTCTACACTGTAGGTTACATTAAACTCATTGTCGCCAGTTGGCTCTACCGTCCATATCTGAAATCCTCTTACAGAAGACGATACAGGAATATCTTTGCGTACTGTATCAACATTGAGAGCTTGAAGTTCATCTGTCAGATAGCCTTTTAGACTTTCCATTCGATTATCAATGGACTTATCGGATTGCTCCCATGAATAGTAGACTTTCGCAAAGTTCTCTACAAAATTTTCTACATGATGAGTATCAACGTATTCCTTTTCTATGATAGTTGTTTCGTGAATAGTATGAGTATCTATAGCTGTAAAGTGCTTGAATATCGCAAAGCTGAAACTAAGCCCTAAAAGTACCCACAAGGCAATCACAACCTTTTTATGAGGATTGACCTTATAGTAGACACGAGGTTTCTTTTCCTTTGGTATCTGTTTTTCTTTATTCTGATTTTTTCTAAATTTCATCATTAAATCTTCCTTTCTCATTGTTTGATTCGTCCTGCTCCCACTAAATGCTGTTGCCAGTAGGGGCTTGTTAAGTCGGCATAACCGATTGGGTCGCCTGCATGAAACATACGGTTATTGCCAAGGTATATCCCAACATGAGTAATATAAGAGCCAGCGTTATAGGTAGAATGAAAGAAAACCAAATCGCCAGCTTGTGCTTCCGATAGTGGGATATGCTGGGTCACATCATATTGCTGTTGTGCGGTTCGTGGTAAGTTAATTCCAGCTTTTCCATACGTCCATTGTGTCAGTCCGCTACAATCAAAAGAAGTAGTCGGGGAAGCTCCACCGTAAACGTATCGCCAGCCCTCATATTTCAGTGCTTCGTCCATGATGGCTTGTACCGTATCATCATCAAACTCTGTTGTGACAAGATACTGCGTTACCAGTTGCACATAAAACATATTGCCATAGTTGTATCGCCAGCCCCCATTGATAGGTATGGCTATGGGATTGGGGTAAGACACTTTTTCGCCACCTGAATACTCTTTTGAGAAACTTTGAGCCAGTTCAAAGGTATATTTATTTCCACGATTAGCCACATACCCTAAGAAACCACCACCATAATTGTAGGACTGGATAACCGATTCTAAATCTACACTGAGACTTTCGCTACTGGCTAATAATTCACTGAAATACTTCACACCTTGCTTAATGGATTCTTCTGTACTCAATGAATTAGGTGGAAGACCGAGGGATTCCGAGGACTGCATAACATCTTCCGCAGTACCGCCCGATTCCACCTGTATAATCGCAAGAAGTATGTTGACATATTCTTCAACGCCATATTCTTTGGCATATTTTTCTACCATAGGCTTATGAGCCAGCACTTCTGCGGAAACATTCACACCTCCATAATGAATATTGGAAATTCCGCTGTCCTGTTCATCTGAAAATAAAATGGCAACAAACAGAAGCAGTGAGAAGACCATCAAGAATAATCCAGAACCACCAATCACTAAAGTTTTCAACTTCATGGTTTCTTACCGACTTTCTTAATGGTGGCGGTTTTGATTGGTGGTCTACTTCTTGTATTTTGTAGTGGTACTCTTTGAACAGTAGACGGACGTTCTTTTGTGATTGGACGTTGTGAAGTTCTATCTGCTGTAGTGGTTGAAGTTGCTGGCTTTTGAACGGTTTTTTCTTGAACGGTATTGCCTTGGCGTTCCACTTTTGGACTTGAAAAATCGGACTTAACTGCTGGACGCTCTTGTTTGGCTTGTTGAGATTCCTTATATGAAGTCTGAATATTAGACTGTTTTGAGGTCTGTTCATCATGATATTGTTCTTGTCTTGTAGTCGGTCTTTCATGAACAGAAGAAGCAGGCTGTTTTTTCTGTTTGACCTGTTCCATTTCAGAGCGACGCTTCGCAA
The DNA here is from genome assembly GCF_946188375.1 of Streptococcus mitis. Taxonomy (GTDB): domain Bacteria; phylum Bacillota; class Bacilli; order Lactobacillales; family Streptococcaceae; genus Streptococcus; species Streptococcus mitis_CX. Next base: position 283,832 of record NZ_CAMHUS010000001.1, on the reverse strand, counting down.
TGGTTTTTCGCCTTTGTTCCTGCTGTTCCTTGCGTCCACTGGCTCTGTCCGCTTTGGTTTGAGAAATACTACTGGTTAAATCACGGACATTCTCTTTTACTTTGGATTTTCCTTGATATACTGCATATCTTGCATTGGTCGGCAAATCTTTAACCTGTTCTTTCAAACCACTAGCAGTGTCTACCATTCTGTCTTTGGTATCAGCTACTGTACCGATGGTTTGACCGATACGTTTTCCAAGTGTTGATTTTTCCTTTCCGTCTGGTCGGGAGTGATCTGCTTGTGTCCTTGCAGAACTCCCCGAACCCGACTGTCCTTTTTTACCTGTAACAATGGCAGACCCAGCCCCTAGAGTAGTCATGGAACGTCCAAGTTTCCGCTGTAGACGGTGCATGTGAGCGTGCATAAGCATACGAGGTTTTCTCATCACACGACTTCCCACACTTTGAGAATCGTTACTCTGTAGAGAAAACATACTCATTAAATCGCCCAGCTTGAAGTAGATTCCTGCAAAGGTCACAATCTGTAGAAAAGCAATCAAAAAGAACGGATAACCAGCCGATAAGGTATAGAGCATGGTTGAAATACTAAATGCTGTCGTAATAATCAATGTGATTCCAGCTCGTGTCAAAATGGTATTAAAGAGCTTTGTTATGGCTCGTTTTGACATACCATCAAATGATGGAATCATGCTTAAAATAAAGCTCACAGGCAGAAACATAGCATAGATGATAAAAAGTACCTGCGAGAAAATCATGATTCCTGTTAATAGGAATACAAATATGGAAATCCCAATATTGAAGACAAATAGGAAGAAGACTGTACCTAAACGGTTAATGGTCTTTGTAATGGTTAGATTGGTATTGCTTCTGTCTTCAATTTCTTCCGCAACAATTTTTTCTCTGTCTTCGCCATTGTTGGAATCTGGGCTGGTGGAGAGCAGGCTTTCCACACGGTCAATACCGATACTTTCAATGTCTGAACTGTTGTATTGAAGCAGTAGCCACGGTTGCTGAACCTGTATGGAAAACAGGCTATCTCTGATTAAGTCCACGCTGTCCTTGCCTTGACTATCGGAATGGGGCATGACAATCTTCGTGCCAAGTGATAAACTGGCATTACTGATGTCTGATGAAAAGTCATTGATTTTTTTAATGTAGTCGGGAGCGTAGGCAATAAAGGAAGCCGATAGGATAAACACCAGCACAAAATTCATAATGGCATGAATTGCCTTTGTGGTTTCTCTCTTTATCAGTCCCGTATAGGCAACATAAACCCCAAGAACCAAAATCAAGAGTAAGAGGAATCCAACATAGAAACCCTCTGTTGAAAATCCGTTTGCACTCACACCAGCTAAGGTCTGCATATTCTTACCAATGGAATCTGCTGTAGCGGAAATGAAGTCTAAGGAATAGGCTTCCTGTACTAAGTAACCTGTCGCATTGGAAACATACAAACTGATTGTCCAAATAAAATTGGTAATGGCATATAGTCCATACATGACCTGTTTTCCAATCCCGTCCGACCAGTTCCACGGAAGCCAGCCCCAGCTATTATCCACATAAAAATCCAGTTGATAGTTTTCAAGTGGGTATCGGCTGTATTCATTTGCCACATTGACCGTATCATCTACCAAGCCCGCAGCTTGAACCACCGTTCCCAGCATGGCTAAAAGAAAAATGGCAATCACAAGTGTGAAAGCCACTGTCATTGCCACTTTACCTAGACGTTTCAGCGTCCAGTTTGATTTTATTCTGTTTACTATTGATGGTTTCACATTTACACCTCTTTTCGCACAGGTGGTCTGGTATCAAAGGCATGGAGCAGTTCTTCAAATACAGGGTGGAACTGTATCACACCGACACGACCATATAAATCACTGATAAGGCATTGCCCGTTTTCCAAATCACGCAATCGCTTCTGATTGTTTTCGTCCTCTGGGTCTACACCAAAAAAGGCTAAGGTCTTTTTAATCTCGTTAAGGTCAGTGGAACGAAATGCAAATTTTAAGCCGAGGTTATTTTTCAGTTTTTCATCTAAGAGGTCGTCTGTATTTTGGGTCACGAAATATACCCCAGCGTTCATAGCACGACCAGCCCGAACCAGCTTCATAGATAGTGTTTTTCCTTGTGCTACCTGTAAAAAGCTCCATGCTTCGTCTAAATCTACAATCTTGAAAATGCTTCGGTCTGTATGGATAAAGTCTAAAGCAAAGGTACTAATGACAATCAGCATAGCAACGGATAAAAGCTCCATAGTGGTATATTCCTCAAAGGAAGTTTCCTTGTCGGGAAGTACCAAGTCCGCAACCTGTATAATGTTCAGTTGTTTTTCTAAGCTGATAGACTGCTCCACATAACCATTACTGAATAATAAATGTGCAAAGTCATAGTCTGTAAAACTTTCGATATGGTCGGCTATACTGGTACTTAGTGGCGTATTCTCAACCCGTAATTCCTCAATCACTTTCATCAACCCTCGTACTTCACTATTGGTTACTGCACGAATGGCTTTTCTAAGGATTGGGAAGCGTTCCCCATCACGAGAGGAAATCCCCGTAAGGAATGTCAGAATATCAATAGCCAGTGATTCAGAATCTTTGGGATTTTTCATAATCACATAAGGGTCAAGTAAGCCTTTGTTTTTCTCATCAGAAGTCAGAGTGACGATATTGATTTCATGGGAAATCTCTGGCAAGGTTTCTTTCCATCTGCCACGTTCTGCTTTTGGGTCTACAATCACTGCTTGTGCCCCATAAAGCACCGCATAATAGACGATAAGGTTATTCGCAAAGGATTTACCACCACCCAGCGAACCAACAAAAGCCGACGCTAACGCATTGGTTACTGAACCCTTAACCCCTTGACTGGCAAGAGCAGGTTTCAGATAGACATTGCGTCCAGTATCTAAGCTGTAGCCAACATAAATCCCCTCATTTTCCCCCAGCATTTGAGTAGCACCAAAACCTAAACCAGCGAGGAAATCAGAGGTCACGTATTGAATATAATCATTCATATAACGCTTGCTGGCAGGTAAAAATTCTTCATGTAAGCCGAGCATATCCCCAAATGGTCGTACCAGTTTTACGCTTAAATCGTCATAAAAATCTTTCACTTCATTACAACGACGTTTGAGTTCGTCAAGATCATTTGCTGATACCCTTACCACATAAGACAGCTTGTACATAGATTCCTTGCTTTGGTCTAAATTGGTTTCCAGCTCATTCACACTTTCCAGAGCTTCCGCCACATTGGAGCTGGTTTCATTATCACTTTGCCAAGCGTGGTTATCCAAGTCTTTCAGTTCTTTCTTTTTATTGCGGACAGTAGATAGGGCTTTACGATTCGCTACAATTTCCACATTCATTGACGTATCAATCGGGAATGTAAATTGCTGTTGCTGGTAGTAGAAGATTTCAGAGGACGGGAAGTCCAGTTCTCCGACAATGCTGTTAATGGTAAAGTAAGCTACATAGACGGTTTCATCTTCCTGCTGGATTTTCAAATATCGCTGTTTTTCTTCCACCAAACAGCGAGTAGGCTTAATCAAGTCATAGTATTTAATCAGCGTTTCATTATCCAGCTTTTTCTTTGATAGATGGTACTCATACTCTTCATAGGCAGTGCCTGTCTGTCCGTAAAGGTGTTCAATCAGATAGCCGAAGTCGTCCTTATCTAACCTGCGGATTTTGAAACGACGAGAGATTTTATTTTCTAAGAGCTTTTCCATCTTCTGAAAACGCAGGATTTCATCATTACTCATACTAACAAAATCGCCCATCAGCTTATGGTTCACATCATAGACAAAATCAGACAAAGCATTTTTTGCTTCAACGGTAAGACTTTTCATAGAAAACTCCTGATCGTTGAGAAGCAACTTAAAGCCGATAAAGAAACGGTAGTTCACTTGATTTTCGCCAATCATGGATATTAAAGCGTCTGTCTGTTGGTCGATTTTGTCATAGGCAACCGCTTTGAGCTTGCCAGTGACTTCATTTTTGGAACGCTCTTGTGCAGAACGTATGCTGGATTCTGTACTGATTTGTAAAGCATGAATTTTGCCATCACGATTTTGTGCGATAAGCTGTCTGAAAGAATCATGCACTTGTATTTTCTGTTCTGGACTTAGAAATGAGTAATTGTAAGGAACAAGCTCATAGTAAGCATAACATTCCCCGTCTTTATTCCAGACGAGATTGTTTTCAATGTATTTAATTGGATATGCCATAAAATTCACTCCTAACTGCTGTAATGGCTTCTTGTGGCTGGTTTCTGCCAAGCGTTACTTTTTTTCCTGCATAGGTCAGCTTTGGTCGCAGTGCATAAGCAATGACAGACTTCAAAAATCCATAAGGCTTTTTACCATCAAAAGTTTTTGTAGACATAAACCATGTGAAAGCCACAGGAATCCCAAAGTATTTGAGAAATGCTCCCTCTATCATGGAAAGAGGGGGCAAGTTGCCAAGTATCATCACTGCAAAGAGTGACACGACAAACCATGTCATTTGCGTAAAGGTTATGGGAAACGGAAGTCTAAAATCATTGATAGAATACAGTACCTTTTCCACAGACCAGATACTGGTATAGCTTCGTATTTTCTTCATGTAATCAATCCTTTCATAAAAAATAGGGGTAGCTGATTGAGCCACCCCGTAAAATAGAAAATCTGCCAGTAGTAATGTACCGACAGATTTAATAGACGATTTCAAAAATCCCATGATTGGTTGAGATAAACGTTCCTGAAAGGTCTAAATCCCGACCATAGGCTTGATAATCAATATAGTTTTGAAGACTAGCTGGTACTTCGCCTAAAGCACCCGTTTCTTCAATGTAGTAGCGTGCCACGTCATACATATCATCACAATCGGAATGAATGATAATATCCTCTTGATGTTCGCTTAGTTCTTCAATGCTTGAAAAATGAGTGAGCAGAGCAGATAGCTCCGATTGTAATTCTTCGGGTAATTCCGATACCATTTCCCATAGTCGATTGAGTTCGCCAATGGAAGTGTATTCGTCAACCGTAAAGGGTAACTCGTAGTCATGAATGGCGTATTCCTCATATTCATCATTCAAGCCGATTTTCTCTTTGACTTCCTCAAAGTCAATGGGAAAGGTAAACCACGCACCGACCAATTCGCCCTCATTGTATTTGCCTAAATTCGCAATATAGACTTGCATATCGTCCATATATTCACGTCCTTTCTTTGTAGAGATTCAAAAATCCCTACCGCACTTCGTTTGGTGTACCATTCCTTTGCGGAACATAAGAAAACCACTTATATTCCACAAAAGAACGGTTTTATTTAAGCACCAATAATGCGATTGAATAGCTCTAGTAAAATGTCTTTTACTCCAGCAGCGTTGAAGACTAAGCCAACCGCAATAATCGCAATAATTAAAAAGCCAATCAGTTTGCTAAACTCACGCTTGAAGCCAAGATACAAGCCAATCACAACGATTGCTAAAAGCACCAGTGATTGAGCGTTTGATAGAAACCAGTTATAAAGGTTTTGTCCAAAATTCATAAAAATGTTCTCCTCTCTATATTCAATGAATTTGTATTTGAGTTATTTTTTTGTTGTTATCACGTCCTGTTCTTTTACTGACTGTTGCTTCAAAATCTGCTTGTGTCGGTCTGTCAGTTTCGCATGGTCGAGAATGTCTTTTACAACCTGCGTCTGGTTGATTTCATCAAGTTTAATCGCAACCTTTAAGGTCGGGGCAACTTGATGAGATAGCCAGTTCAGCGTCCTTTGGAAGGAGTAAGGCTCTGGTTTTGTGGTTAGTTTTAATCGTTCACGATTGTTCCCAATAAACCAAGCCCATTCTTCATTCAGTTTCCAATCAGAACGAGGTTTGGAATCGTCTTTATCTACAAAACGGATATACCGATTGATAATTTTAAAGGCGGTATGCTCTGGATTGTCATAGACGAGTAAATCACGGACTGCATAATAGGCACGCTCATTTTTCAATCGAATCTCAAAACGGTTTTTTACTTCTGCGTCTTCAATGGGAATATCATTTTTCTTGTACTGCTCGTAGTCCTTTTCATAGATACAGAAATAAACTTCACTTTGTAATGAACCGATATAGAGGGTGTTTCCCATACATTCCTTTTCCTCTTTGCGTACCAGTTCGCCACTGCGATAGCTTTTAAAACTGCGGAAGACGGAGATACATTCTTCCTGTTGGCACTTTTCAGTGAGTACAGGGATATTCAAAATCCCTGTCTTATCGTTAATGGCAAGGTCAAGGCGTTTCATCACACCGCCAGCCACCAAAACGTCCATAAAGAACTCATACCAGCTTCTTTGTTGTGCCAGAAGATAGCTTTCAAATTGTCTGCACCCACGACCTTTCAATTCCACCAGAACTCCTTTGTCCAGTTCATGGGAGCAAAGGACGAATATGTCGCCTAAAGCATAATGCTCTGAATAAGAATAGAAACCATAGTCCTCATGAAGAAAATAGGACAGTTTCAGTTGTAAGATGTTTTCGACCACCTGCTGTACGTCTGTTGTCGGAAAGCGAATCCTTACATAATCAAACAGCATTTCAAGGGGAGCGTCGGGATTGAAGCGTTCCAGAGCTTCCCAAAGGGACTGCTGTAAATCCTCTGATGGCTTGACTTTTCCTGTTTCAATATCGCTTAGATACTGCCTTGTAATACCAGTCGCAACAGCTAAACGGTTTTGAGATAGTCCATAAGCCAAGCGTTTTTCTTTTAAATGCTGTAACCAAGTTTGTTCATTCAGTAAAAATCCCTCCAATCAAAAAGGCGTATGTCAACTTTTAAAGCCCATTTGACATACGCTGAAATTTTGTAAATCCCTTGTAACCAAAGGATTTTCTAATGTTTTTTTGACTGTTTCCTGTCGATTTGTACCCCCCTGTTAGATACCGAGGGGTTTTACCTGCTGGCGTGGCTAACGCCACACCAGCAACGGCTAGTCCGTGCCGTCGCCTTTCGCTTCGCACGTCGCCGTCCCGTCCTGCCTTGCTTGTGCAAGAGAGCCGATAGTCTGCAAAAAATCATGTCCTTTTGGGACTAAAGGCGTGTAAAATTCACTTATGACGCTTGTTCCCACATCACAATAGCCACGCCCCTTGATACGCTTCTGAAAAAACTGCTTTTTCACATCTGAACCGAACAGCATACCGTAACCTAATTCACTGATACGCCCAAGTCCCACACGGAAATTGAAGTTATCTCTGATACCGTCCGAGAAATACTTTGCGTCTGGACGTTGACAAGCCAGTATTAGAAAGAAGCCAGCTTGACGACCTAACATGACAATCTGTTTCAGCTTATTCATAACTGCGGTGTTTTCTTTTGTTCCCAGCATTTCCATGAAAGCGACGTATTCATCAAAGATTAAGAAGTGTGCCGGGAGACCTAAGTAAGCATAATTTTTGCCAGTCTTATAGTTCTTCATCTGCTTCATTTCCTCACTACGTTTCATCATTTCTTCATAGAATGTTTCAATGCAAGAAAGCAAGTCTTCTTTTCTATAGTAGACATTTGCCATCACAGAACCTAAGTCCGCAAGGTCAGCATTTTTCGGGTCAAGAATATACAGTTTTGAATCTGTATGAAGCAAGGCTTCAATCAGTGTCAGTATAAAGTAAGTTTTACCGCCACCTGTACCACCAGCAATCAACATATGAGGGAGCTTATCATATTCCCACCATACGTTTTTCATTAAGCGAAGTTTACCATCTTTAGCTTCTACTTCATCAATAGAAATACGACTGGCTATGGTGTCATAGAGCAAAGTATATTCCACATAGGAATCCTTTAACTCTTTATCCGTCAGCTCACAGTACAAGCCACTCTCTAATTTCTTTTCCAAGTGTAAGAGTTGGTCTTGATATTTTCCCAGCGTGATTTCCACCCGTATCTGTATCAAGCCATTTTTAAGTCGATAATACATTTTAGGGAAGTAGGTTATCTTTTCCTTTGTACGACCAGCACTATCTTTAAAGAAACCCTCTGTTTTGACCTGTTCAGATTCATACCACTTGTTTTCAAGTATCATCTTTGCCAGTTTTTGACGGTGGTAAAGTTGTTTAACCGTATCATAGCGAACCCGTTTGAATACAAACGCTACCAGCAAGCAGATAAGAATTGCGACACTGAAACTGATAATTAAATAGGGAATGTCAATCTTATCTGCTTGTGATAGGTTAAAATCCTGCCAGTTGATCTGCTGGATTGTCTTCACATGAAACAGTCCGACAACCAGCAGGAAAACAGGCAGGAGTGACGCTATCGTAAAATGAAAGACTAAATCTTTACCAGATGGGCGAATCCTTTTACCACGCTGTTTCATGCGAAAAAGTCTCCTTTCTACCTAGCGACTATTTGTCTTGTGTCGGTTCTTTCTTTGCTTGTGGTTGAGCTTTGAATGAACTAGAATCCTTTGTCAGCACAATATCGTCTGCCTTGATATACCAGTCAACATCTGCTCCTTGATAGGTGGCAGTAGCAACGGTGTCCGCAATGGGATTGATAAGTTCCACCCGTGCGTTATAATCAAACTCTTTCAAAGGCACGCTGGCAGGAATACTTACTTGAATCATGCGTCCTTGTCCTTTGGATTTTAAGTCATAGGTACGTTCCTTGATTTCATCTGAAACCGACCCGTCTTCATTTTGGATTCTCACTTCACGACGTAGAGCAGAGAATTTCAATTCTCCAAAAGTCGTGTCTTTATCTAATACAATGCCATTTGCTAATCTCATCATTTTTCCTCTCTTTCTTTATTCTTTTATCATGTCGTCAGCATGTAAAAGGTAATTTGTAAAACCACGAGTGCCGATTTTGTAGCCCTCTGCGGTAATACGTGGATTGACTAACTTCACACGTTCCTCAAAGCCGAAATGTTTTTCGCCAGCTTCAGCAGGAAGCACCACCACAATATCATCTGCTCTTTGAACATCAGAATAGAGATTATAGCTTCTTGATAAGACAGTTAGCCGTCCGTTGATTCTTCGCTGAACGACTTTATCCTCGCCAGCAAATTCTAAATTGCCGAATGTTTTTTCCATGTTGGGAATCACAAATTTAAGTTCCATATTTTTACCTATCCTTTCTTTTTTATTGGCTGAATGAATGTTTGATGGTCTTAAAGAGTGGGGAACGACCTTTTGATTCTTGATTTTTTGTTTTCATAAGTTCACTTCCTTTCAAAATCGGGTAAAAAAATAGACACCTCATTTTTTGAAGTGTCTACCTATTAAATATTCAAATTTTATTGGAAGTATCTTTATATCTTCACTTTTCAAGGATAAATCGTCGTATCAAAGCTCATTCATAAGTAGTAAATTAGTAGTAAATTGAGTGGTTTTGACCTTGATAAAGTGTGATAAGTCCAGTTTTTATGCGGATAACTAGATTTTTATGCTATTTTTTAGACAAAATTAGCTTATTTTAGGGAAATGAAATGCTAACGTTATGTAACAATGTTAGTCTTTTATTTCAAAATCTTTGTTTAGTATGAATTTAGCTCTACAGAAAAATAAAAAATGTGATAAAAATTTCAACTACTCTTCTCTATAATAAAGCTACCTGTTCTTTGAAAATTGAATCCACTCCGTCTTGATTAGCGTGCCTGTGTAAGTAGGGACTGAGAGTATTTCCCTGTGAAGGGCAACTGGCACAAGACGTGTGTGAGAATTTTCTAACAGACACGGAGTTTATCGTTACCAGACTTAAACGATGCGACAAACTAGATAAAGGAGTTAATCATGAAGGTAGTAAACTTGTATGATTTGAAACAAATGGGAAATAAAGGTGGTTGTACCATCCAATTGATTCATCACTTTCCTTTTGGTATGGGCTTAGGACATCTCAAAAAAGACTACATTGAATTTAAACGTGTTGGTATCGTTGATGGGAAGGCAGTAGAAGTCACTCTTCGAGAACCTTATTCGAGAGATCTACTGAAGGTTGTCAAGTCGATTAAGCAACGTCAGAAATTGATAGCTTATCGTTATAAAGAAGGAAAGCTGCTATTTGTGAAGAAGGAGGCATCAGATGTCCTCTGAACAACAGGAACGAATGGCAGTTCAATATGCAGAGCGTAGTCTTTTATTTACTGTAAAAAGTCTTTTAAAGATTCTAGAATGGTCTAGACGTCAGGCTTTAGCACAGGATTCCGCCTATAAGATAGGAGTGCAGAAATTAGAAGAATTGCTACAATCTCCCTATGCGATTGATACGATTAATCTGAAAAAAGATTTTTTAGACAAACCAATTGATATAGAGAAATTTAAAGCTTTTTTAGAAAAAGAAGAGATTCCTTTAGCCATCGCTTGGCAAGGGGATTCTCTACATTTCTACGCGAAAGACCGTTCGATTTTAGACAATCATTTAGACCATCTTTTAGAAAAAATGGTTAATGATCCGGAGAAATTAGCTGATTTTACCATGGATAAGTCATTAGATGATGCTATTGATGAAGCTAAATCCCAAATTACCTTTAGACAAGAAGGAGCCGTCAAACAGAAAGAGATGGTGAGATGATGTACAGTGGAAAAAAATTCCTACTATTCTCACTGTTAGGTATCTTACTAGGCTATCTTTTTCATCGTTTGACGCTTTTGTATGATTCCTATACTGGAAATACCTTAGATAAATGGACTCATCTTCTGATGGAAGGTCAAGATGAAGTTCTTCAGTCGCCATGGAATGTTTCTTTTACTGGAAAATCAAGTGCTTTTTTTCTACTAGGTTTTGTGATGATGTTACTGGTTTATCTCTATCTAGAGACTGGTAAAAAACAATACCGAGAAGGGGTAGAATACGGGAGCGCCCGTTTTGGAACTCTAAAAGAAAAGAAGCTCTTTTACGGTAAGGAATTTTCTCATGATACGATCTTAGCACAAGATGTTCGTTTGACATTATTAGATAAAAAACCACCCCAATATGATAGAAATAAGAATATTGCGGTGATTGGAGGTTCAGGAAGTGGGAAGACATTTCGCTTTGTGAAACCCAATCTGATTCAGATGAATAGTTCTAATATTGTAGTGGATCCTAAAGATCACTTGGCCGAGAAAACAGGCAAACTCTTTTTAGAACATGGCTACCAAGTAAAGGTGTTAGATTTAGTCAATATGAAGAACTCAGATGGCTTTAATCCTTTTCGCTATATAGAAACAGAAAACGATTTGAATCGCATGCTGACTGTTTATTTTAATAACACCAAAGGCTCTGGCTCCCGAAGTGATCCATTTTGGGATGAAGCTTCTATGACTTTGGTTCGAGCTTTAGCCTCTTACTTAGTCGATTTCTATAATCCACCTAAAACAAGAGAACAGCTCATAGAAGAAAGTCGTTTAAGTCAAAAGGAATATCAAAACTTGTTGAAACGTCAAAAAAAAGAAGTGGAAGAGCGAAAAAAACGAGGTCGTTATCCAAGTTTTGCTGAAATCTCAAAACTCATTAAACACTTATCTAAGGGTGAAAACCAGGAAAAAAGTGTCTTAGAAATTCTATTTGAAAATTATGCTAAAAAGTATGGGACTGAAAATTTTACCATGCGAAATTGGGCAGATTTTCAAAATTATAAGGATAAGACTCTGGATTCTGTTATAGCTGTAACCACTGCTAAATTTGCCCTCTTCAATATTCAAAGTGTCATGGACTTGACCAAAAGAGATACCCTTGATATGAAGACATGGGGCAAGGAAAAATCAATGGTTTACTTAGTTATCCCAGATAACGATAGTACCTTTCGCTTTCTTTCAGCCCTCTTTTTTTCAACCGTATTTCAAACCCTAACAAGACAAGCAGATATTGATTTTAAGGGTCAATTGCCTCTTCATGTGAGAGTTTACTTAGATGAGTTCGCAAATATCGGAGAAATTCCAGATTTTGCTGAACAAACCTCAACAGTCCGTTCTCGAAATATGAGTCTCGTTCCTATTCTTCAAAATATTGCCCAACTTCAAGGGCTCTATAAAGAAAAAGAAGCTTGGAAAACCATTTTGGGGAACTGTGATAGCTTAGTCTACTTAGGTGGTAATGATGAAGATACCTTTAAATTTATGAGTGGCTTACTCGGTAAACAAACCATTGATGTTCGAAATACTAGTCGTTCCTTTGGCCAGACAGGTTCAGGATCCCTTTCTCATCAAAAGATTGCTCGTGATTTAATGACACCTGATGAAGTCGGAAATATGAAACGGCATGAATGCTTGGTTAGAATTGCTAATATGCCAGTCTTTAAAAGCAAAAAATACAATTCTATCAAGCATCCAAACTGGAAGTACCTAGCCAATCAAGAAACAGATGAACGGTGGTGGAACTATCAAATCAATCCTTTGAATCAAAGACAAGAAAATCATCTTGAAGGCCTTAGAATTCGTGATTTAACTTTTGAATCTAGTTTAAAATAAAAATAGAAAAGAGGAAATAGATGATTACGCATTTTAAAGGTTTTGTTTATGGAGTAGACGCAAGTGCCATGTTTGCACAAGCTATGTCTTTGTTACAGAAGGGATTGATTGCAGTTGGTGCCTTTCTCGTTGTTGTGGGGATTGTCAACCTTGCAACCAATATTAAAGATGGTGGACCAGGTGTTCGGAATGCCATTCTGGAAATTGTCGGTGGTGTTATGGTAGGGGCTGCTGGAGCCTTTGTAACTCAAATTTCAATTTAGGAGGATAAACAATGACATGAATCTTAGTTTAGTCTCTCCCTTTGTTTACCTTGCATCTGAAAAAATATCAGCTGAAAATTTATTTGAAGGATTTAATGTAGATTTACAATCTACGGTAGATCTGATTAAATCTCTATCTAGCTACAATCCAACAGTATGGACTTACATGTCTAGTATTACTAAAAGTGTCATGCAACCTCTCGGAGTTGCGATTTTATCAGTTGTTCTCATCCTAGAATTTTCGAAGATGGCAAAGAAGATTGCTAACTCAGGAGGAGCGATGACCTTTGAAGCATTGGCGCCGATGTTGATTAGTTACATTATGGTCGCAGTTGTAATTACCAATACTACCGTTATTGTAGAGGCTATCATCGGGATTGCGAGTCACGCCATTGAACAAGTGGCTTCGATTGTGGCTCACGGTGGGGCAAAGTATGATACCATTTCTGGATTAAAAGGGTCAGGATTTATTGGCCGGATGATTGTGGGCTTTTTCGCCCTCCTAATTTGGCTAGTTCGGATAGTAAGTGCAGCCATGGTCAATCTTTTGGTATCTATTCGATTTATTCAACTCTACCTTATGATTCCATTTGCCCCTCTTACGATTCCAACATTTTTAAGTGATGAGTGGAAGTCTATTGGTATTGGCTATTTAAAAAATATTATGGTCTATGCGGTACAAGGGGTTCTTATTTTTCTGATTGTTTCTCTTGTTCCTTTGTTTGAATCTGCTGGGAAAATAGCTGTTTCAAATGGTGCAGGAGTCCTGCAATCACTTGCGATTATGTTTGGTAGTTTAATACAAGCTATCTTACTGATTATTGCCCTCGTTGGTTCTCAACGTACGGCTCGCTCAATCTTAGGTATGTAATTAGATAAAGGCTAGGAAGTGATTGCTTCTTAGCCTTTTTAGAAAGGAAAGTCATGAATACACGTGTCTTTAAAGACATCTCAAAATACCAACACAGGGCTTGGATAGGTTTCACCACAAGACAAATCATCTTTGTTTTACCAGCCTTTATTGTCACAATTATTGTTTTGGGCTTGAATCTCTTTTTCTGGCAATTTGGAGATTGGTTTGTTTACGGTTTTGTGTTTGCTTTTACCATCCCCCTCATGCTTTTTGGAGTCTATAAACCCAATGATTTATATTTTGAACATTATTTGAAATACCGTCTTCATTTTGAACTAACGGTTCCCCTACGCACAATTACAGGAAAGAAAGGATCTGAATATGAAAAGAAAATCAAATACATTAAAGAAACAAAAAACTTCAATGACTAATAAAAAGAAAGAAGTTAAAGGGAAAAAAGAGGAAGTGTTACCCTCTACGGCTAATACGCTTGCCTATCAAGCCCTGTATCAAAATGGTCTGATGCAGGTAAAAGAAGATTATTTCTCACAAAGCTATTTACTTGGTGATGTCAATTACCAGACCGTTGGTTTAGAAGATAAGGGCGCAATCATTGAGAAGTATTCTGATTTGATTAACTCCCTAGATGACCAAACCAACTTCCAATTGACTATCTTTAATAAAAGATTGAATTTAGAAAAGTTTAGACAAAGTGTTTTGTATGAGGAAAAAGAAGATGGATATGATACCTATCGTAAAGAATTGAATCGGATGATGAATCAGAATTTAGACAGTGGTGAAAATAATTTTTCAGCTGTGAAACTGATTAGCTTTGGTAGAAAGGATTCTAATCCCAAACAAGCCTATCGTTCCTTGTCTCAAATAGGCGAATATTTCAAGAGTGGTTTTTCAGAAATTGATGCACGTTTTGAATCCTTGGCTGGTGAAGAACGGGTGAACTTGTTGGCGGATATGCTTAGAGGAGAACACCATCTTCCTTTTTCTTACCGTGATTTAACGAGATCTGGTCAGACAACTCGTCACTTCATAGCACCTAATCTCTTAGATTTTAAAAACAAAAATTACCTACAAATCAATGACCGCTTATTGCAGATTGTCTATGTGAGAGACTACGGCATGGAATTAGGTGATCAGTTTATTCGAGACCTCATGCAAGGAGATTTGGAATTGATTGTGAGCCTCCATGCTCAAAGTTCGACCAAGGCAGATGCCATGAAGAAACTACGAACGAAGAAAACCTTGATGGAATCCCAAAAGATTGGGGAACAACAAAAACTTGCTCGTACAGGTATCTATTTGGAAAAAGTAGGCCATGTATTAGAAAGCAATATCGATGAAGCTGAGGAACTCTTAAAAACCATGACAGAGACAGGAGATAAACTATTTCAAACAGTCTTTTTGATTGGTGTTTTTGGTCAGGATGAAGAAGAACTCAAACAAGCCCTAGACACGATCCAACAAGTGGCCGGCTCAAATGACCTAATAATTGATAAACTTCCCTATATGCAAGAAGCAGCCTTTAATAGTTTGCTGCCATTTGGTTGTGATTTTTTAGAGGGAGTATCACGGAGTTTATTAACATCTAATGTAGCAGTGAACTCACCTTGGACTTCAGTAGACTTACAAGACCGCAGTGGGAAATATTACGGTATCAATCAAATCTCAAGCAATATTATTACTATTGATCGCAGCCTATTAAATACACCGTCTGGTCTGATTTTAGGAACATCTGGAGCTGGGAAAGGGATGGCAACCAAGCATGAAATTATCACGACCAAAATCAAGGAATCTGGTGAAAATACCGAAATTATCATCGTGGATCCAGAAGCAGAATACAGTGTCATTGGACGGGCTTTTGGTGGAGAAATGATTGATATTGCGCCAGATTCCCAAACCTATCTCAATGTCCTTGACTTGTCTGAGGAAAATATGGATGAAGATCCTGTAAAGGTAAAATCAGAATTTCTTTTATCCTTTATCGGCAAGTTATTGGATAGAAAAATGGATGGAAGAGAAAAATCGATTATCGACCGAGTTACGAGACTCACCTATCAGTCATTTAAAGAGCCTTCTTTGGAAGAATGGGTCTTTGTCTTGAGTCAACAACCAGAAGAAGAAGCGCAGAATTTGGCACTTGATATGGAACTGTATGTTGAAGGCTCTCTTGATATTTTTTCTCATAAGACCAATATTCAGACAGGATCTAATTTCTTGATTTATAACGTTAAGAAGTTAGGAGATGAGCTGAAACAAATCGCTCTTATGGTAGTGTTTGATCAGATATGGAATCGTGTTGTTCGGAACCAAAAATTAGGGAAGAAGACCTGGATTTATTTTGATGAAATGCAGCTTCTCTTATTAGATAAATATGCCAGTGATTTCTTCTTTAAATTGTGGAGTCGTGTCAGAAAATATGGAGCTAGTCCGACTGGGATAACTCAAAACGTCGAAACCTTATTGTTAGATCCAAATGGTAGACGGATTATTGCAAATAGTGAATTTATGATTCTCCTCAAGCAAGCAAAAAATGACCGAGAAGAACTGGTTCAACTCTTAGGCTTGTCAAAAGAACTCGAAAAATACCTTGTCAATCCAGAAAAAGGGGCAGGACTGATAAAAGCTGGTTCAGTTGTCGTACCCTTTAAAAATAAGATTCCTCAAGGTACTCAATTGTTTGATATCATGAGTACGGATCCTGATAAAATGGCTTCTAATTAAGGGGAAGTAGAATGAAGGATAAAAGAAAAATCATACGTGCCCGAAAGGCATTTAGAAGAAGCCTAAAAGATGAGAAAAAATTCTTGAAAAAAGGAAAGAAGGAGGTAAGGAAACAGAAAAAAGATTCCGCTGTACTGGATGATAAAGCATGGAAAAAAGAGATAAAAGAAAAGCTAGAGGAGATGAGAGAAGCTTCAAAGGATAGAGTAAAACAAGCAAATGAAGACTACAATCATATTCTTCAAAATAGTCCTCTATCTCTTTTGAATCGTAAAGAATTAAGAGACAGACGATTGCCTCATGCTAGGAAACGATTGAAAATAGCCAAGAAGCAATTTAGAGAAGCCAAGGTAGAAGCAAAAGAAGAAAGAAAAGAGAGTCGTAAAGAAAGAAAAACCAATCAAAAATTTCTCTACGGTCAGGAATCAAAACAAAAATCTAATTTTTTCTTTCAAGGGAAGAGTTTAGAAGAATTAAAAGCTAAGAAAGAAGTCAAGGCCGCAAAAGAGAATCTAAAATCTACTAAACAAGCCTATAAGTCCAAAAAAGTCAGTAGGAAAGCCAAAACTTTTCTTTATGTCCTTGGACGTGAAGGTGGAGAGTTAGCTTCAGAAAATGAAGATTTAGAAGGTTATCGCACACTTCAAGAGACAATTAGAAAAGGAAAACGCTACAGTCGGCTTTCTTATAACCTTGGAAAAGCTAGTGTCAAAACAGGACAAGCAACAGGTCGTTTTACCAAGAAAAGACTGACCAACACAAAAGAGCGATACCATCATTTTAAGGCTGGAAAAGGATGGAAACTAGGGAAAGAGAATCCAAGTTCCTTTAAAAATCGGTATCGAAAATTAAAGAAACAAGGTCTTACTAGTGTCCGAAATATCTATCAAAAACTAAAAGCAGCCTTTTCCTTCTTTACATTTGCGGCTGGAAATCCTGCAACATGGATAGTTGGAGGATTAGTCTTTCTTCTCTTATTTATGATGAGCTTCTTTTTAGGATTTTCATCTGCTAGTTTGATTCAACAAGATGAATTTGAATTAACAAAAGCTTATACCCACCTAACTTGGGAAGACGCAGAACATACTCGTACAAATGACAAAGGAATTACCTATTACACAAAAGTTGATGATGTGATGGGGTATATGAACTTTAAATTCCATGACTATGAGTTACACAAACCAGTTCACTTATTTAGTTCAGAAACTTACAAGGATTATCTATCTACTTTGTGGCATGATTTAAACGATGGGGAAGATTTGAAATCCATGCAAGACCTCTATGAAACTCCTAAGTATAAACTATCAAAAGACGATCAAGAGGAAATGAAGGAACTAAAAGAAGAGGGTGTGTATGCTTCCATGCAGGAATTGGACAATCCATTTGAGGGGAAAAGCAACGAAGATAGTCTAACCATGACTTATCGTTATGGATACTATGATTTAGACGGAAAACCTACTCTTCAGGAGTACATTCTACTAGAAGCCAAGGCTCACCAAACGATTGTCGCACCAATGGATGGGGTAGTATCTCTAGATGGTGACAATGTAATTCTCACTAATGGAAAAGGAGAGAATGAGAGTCGTTTAACCTTGTATTCTATTCATAATGGCCGTGCGATTGAGGGGACAAGAGTCCTAACGGGTGATATTATTGGTGAAACACCAGACGATACAGGTTTGAAAGTTTCCTATCAAAAGTATAAGAACAAGAAAGAAAAATTGGTGTACGTCAATCCGCAATTTTATTTTCCCAAAGTCATTCAACTTCAGACCACTATCTTACCTGCCATTGGTCAGTTTGGTGGGGATGAGTTTGAACATGCAAAACATATTTATGATTTTTTGAAATCTCAAGGGGCAAGTCCCCAAGCCATTGCGGCTATTTTAGGAAATTGGTCGGTAGAGTCTTCTATCAATCCTAAACGAGCTGAAGGAGATTATTTATCTCCTCCAGTTGGCGCTACCGATTCCTCATGGGATGATGAAAGCTGGTTAGCAATTGGAGGTCCAGCCATTTATAGTGGTGCTTATCCTAATATTCTTCATAGAGGTCTAGGTTTAGGGCAATGGACAGATACAGCAGATGGGTCAACACGTCATACAGCCTTGTTAAATTATGCACGCACCCAAAATAAGAAATGGTATGATTTAGACCTACAACTTGATTTTATGCTTCATGGGGATAGTCCTTACTTTCAAAGTTGGTTAAAAGATTTCTTTAAAAATACGGGCAGTGCAGCTAATCTCGCCCAACTCTTCCTCACCTATTGGGAGGGAAATTCTGGTGACAAACTACTGGAAAGACAAACCAGAGCAACGGAATGGTATTACCAAATTGAAAAAGGCTTTAGCCAAACAAATGGAGGACAGGCAAAGAGTGACCCGCAATCCCTTGAAGGTGTTCTTGGGGACTTGTATGATCATTCTGTTCCTGGTGGTGGAGATGGTATGGCCTATGCCTATGGACAATGTACATGGGGTGTTGCGGCTCGTATGAACCAGTTAGGCTTAAAATTAAAAGGTAGAAATGGAGAAAAGATTTCAATCATTAATACCATGGGAAATGGTCAGGACTGGGTTGCGACAGCTTCAAGTCTTGGAGGGGAAACGGGCTCAATACCAAGATCAGGTGCTATTGTTTCTTTTGTAGGAGGTACACATGGCACACCAGCTATCTACGGTCATGTAGCTTTTGTAGAGAAGGTCTATGATGATGATTCTTTCCTTGTGTCTGAAACTAACTATGGTGGCAATCCTAACTATACCTTTAGAAAAATTTCGCAAGCAGATAGTGCCATTAGTTTTGCTTATACTACGAAATAGAAGAGTTTACACTTGAAATTTTAACCATTTTCAGGTAGAATAAATAGTGTAGATGAGTAGTCGGCTCATGGTCAATCTGATAGTAATCTTGGACATAAGGGCCAAGCGGTGGCGGACACCAGAACGAAATCCGATAGCAATCTTGGACGTAAGGGCCAAGCGGTGGCAGACACCAGAATAAACCGACTGACTAGGTGGCTTACAGACTCTGTAAACCACCTTTTTTGTGAGGAAAATATGGCAAATTCTAGAGATTATCGTAATCCAAATTACACCGAAAAAATAAAACTTCAGCGTTTTTTTACTCCGTTACAAATCGCGGCTTCTTTTTTTAAAGAACACTTCGTTGGCAAAATCATGTATTATGAAACAGAAATAGAAAGTGTTGAACTTCATTTTTCACCTACTAATTTCATGCACCTATGTGGTGTTGATTACCGAAAAGGTGCAGGCAGTTTCTTTGACGATTGTTTAAATAGGCATGTCATAATTGATGAGTTGAAAATAAAAAAAGATGGAACCACAATGCAAAAGTTACAGGTTTTAGGATCCATTGAGGAGTTATTGGGAAAGCATGTTCATTTAACTGGTTCAGGACGTTATTTGTATTTGGAGTTTGATTATGCTCTACGTACAAGAAAACAGATACTAGCATTAACATTGAAAGAGACATCAAGGAAAATTGTTCCTCAATCTTTATTAGATTTGAAGAGAAAGACAGTATTTCCAAAAGGTCAAAAAGTAATTTCAATTTACTCAAAACATTTACAAACGTCGGAACTTTTTTATTATTTAAAAGATTAGTTTACATATCTTTTGTGGCATAAAATATATTTTTATCATTTCCAGGAGAACGCAGTTTTGGCTCGTTCTCTTTTTTTGTTGTGATACTTCTTTCAAGTAATATTTGGTAGAATTGGAGTGAAAAAAGATTAACTAGGAAAGAAGGATGTATATGGAAACCATTTATCAACGTGATTCGGATCAGGATGGACTGACTGATGCTCAAGAATTGGCGCTAGGAACCAATCCTCTTAGCGCAGATTCTGATGGTGATGGTCGTTCAGATTTAGTGGAAGTAGAAGAAGGAACCAATCCCTTAGAAAAGGATTTACAAGACATAGACCAAACAAGTATAACTGAACCGTCTTCAGTATTTATGGAAATGAAACAAAAGATTTTAGATATGATGGAGAGTCACTACAAGGAATTTATACAGGCTCTGATTAGTATTGAAACAGGGATTGAAAACCAACAAGACCTAGAAGACTTATATACTTACTACATGAGAACAGATTCTGTTTCTCTTTTGTCTAGTGATTTAGAAACCAGTTCTCAAGAGGTTGAAATGGAGATAGAGTTAAGGAAACGATTGAAGCAGCTACGCAATTAGACCTATCTCCTGGTTTAAAAAGAGTATTAAAGACTCTTATGACTTACTTGCCATATATTCAAAATACTTGTGAGTATCCAACTAGAACAAATGGCCCTATTGAAGGAATAAACAATAAAATAAAAGTGCTTAAAAGAAATGCCTACGGCTTTAGAAACTATTACCATTTTAGAAATAGGATTATTTTAATAACAAAAATGTTTGGCCCAAAACAAAAAGGAATTAAGCAACAATTAGTTGCTTAATCCCTTCCTAAATTTCTTCATCAACACTATTTGACAAAGAGCCCTTTTTTAGTGCTCAAAATAGCACTCAATTTTAAATGGATTTGGTGTTCAAAAAATATAATCAAATGCAACAAACTAATTTCATTTTTAATAGGCACAATTAATTTTAGAAGATAGTACGAAAAAATATTGACTATTTTCTTTAGAATGTGTAAAATTTAGATAGATTATTTAAAGTGAGGTTTTTTTATCTTGTCTATATTAAAGAAGAAAGTTAATATGTTTAGTGTACTATTGAATGTGGTATTAATAGCTATTATAGCTATTGGAGTGCTATTTTTCTTACCTAAGGAACATAAATCAGAAGTCAAATCGTCAATTAATATCGAAAGTATTGAAAAAGTGAATGAAGTTGTATTTTTGAATGCGGGAATTAATGAAATTATTTCTGAAACAAAAACAACTCAAGTTTTTGGGTTTGATGTGCCGTTCTCTAAAAAAGCAGCATTAGTAATTTTAAATTATAAAGCTAAATTTGGAATTAAAAGTAGTGTAAAGGTTGAACAAATAAGCGAAAAAGAATATAAGGTTATTGTTCCAAAATTGGAAGTAATTGGTGTTGAACTTTCAAAAGATAATCCTTATGATTTATATGATAGTCATGGAGAGTTATTAAGTGGAACTACAGAAGATATTGATACTGGGAAATTGGTCGCTAACCAACTTTCTAGTGATAAACAAGCAGAGTATTTAGATAAATTTAAGAGTGAAATTAAAGAATCTGCAATCAATTATTATAAAACAATATTTTCTTCAATGGATTCTGAAGTAAAAGTAACTATAGAATTTACAGAATAATTTTTGAAATACAAAACCCTGGCCATCTCTGGTCAGGGTTTTGTGTGGTTCTATAATTTTTAGGGTTGATGGAAATTTTCCACCAACCCTATTTTAGTGTATACAAAAAGGCCAACATCCATTATATTAAAAGCGCTGAAACCTAAAACAAAAGAATGATGACCATATGAACAATATACTAGAAGCTACACTACAAATCAAAGATGCACACAATGAAGGTGTTACATTCCATTTCTTGGAGAATATTAAAGAAGTATTGCGTGATGAGAGTGGGAAAGTAACTGGTGTAAAGGTTATTACAATGGAACTTGGTGAATCAGATGAAAGTGGAAGAAGATCAACGCATTAGGTATGATGATGTTGTATATCTGAGGTGTTTTAACGATCTAGTTTAGAGTTAGACTATCGCTAGGTAGCTTAGAAAGGATGGGGAGTTAAACCATGGTTTTATGAAGAAGGTTGTAGTAAGGTATATAATGTGTATGAGAGGATATAGATGTTAAAATTTTAATAGATATGTTTAACTCATTATGTGATAAAACTTACAAGTCCTTTTTGTTATTCTTGACCTAGTTTTTATAGAAAGAAGGTCTAAGATGTTAAATAAAGTCAAAACTAAAGCCTTAATTAGTGTTGGAGCAGTAGCCGCAACTAGCTTTATTCTCATGATGGGATATACTGCTGGGCAACATTCTACTGCCAAACAAAGTCGCAAAGAGATTGAATTGGCTGCAGCTAAACTTGTAGAGGACAAACAAGCAGAAGATAAGGCAAGTATTTTGTCATCTGATACTGTAAAAGAATTTTTGACGCAGTACTATACGAAAGAAAAGCTCGGAGAAAATAATACACGTATTCAACCTTATATGACTGAATCGGCTTATTCTCAAGAATTGACAAGTCAAAACGATGCTATGAACCAAGTATATAAGGACTATATTTTGGATTATCATTTTGAAAAAGCTGATATCTTTGTCAACCAGACTACGAATCAAGCCATTGCCATGGTCTCTTATAATGTAACCTATGTATCTGATTTAAAGAATGCTAACCAATCAAAGACCAATCAGACAGAAACTAGAACGGTTAAGTTGTCTTATTCGAAACTACCAGGTAAGTTATTGGTCAACCAAGTACAGGTTTGGAAATCTGGCTTAGATGATTTAGATAAGACCACTCCTAAAACTTTAGAAGAATCCTCATCAGTTCCATCATTGCCAAATACTACAACAAAATGATGATGTTTTATGAATATAGAGGAATGTAAGCAAATTTCAATTCTTGATGTAGCCAATCGTTTGGGGATCTCCTTTAAACAAGTTTCGAGCAGTGTCTATGAACATCCTGAACACGATTCATTTCGGATTTTTTCAACTACCAATACTTTTAAATGGTTTTCAAGAGATATTCAAGGTGATGTCATTGATTTTGTTCGACTTGTTAAGGGAATTTCCTTTAAAGAAGCTCTAGCCTTTCTTTCTGAAGAACCTTTTCAAAAAGAAGCTGTTCAAGAAAAAAGAGAGAGACCATTTTATTATCCTTTAAAGAGAGTAGAAGATTCTAACTGCAGTCTGGCTAGATATTATTTAACAGAATGTAGAGGAATCTCAGAAGAAATCATACAAAAGATGATTCAACAAGGTTTGATAGCCCAAGCTAGTTGGAAAACAAATGAAACAGTTGAACCTGTTATCGTTTTTAAAAGCTATGATCATCGTCACAAGCTGCAGGCAGCAAGCTTACAAGGGATTTATAAGAATCACTCTCTTCCTAGAGAGAGGCTGAAAACGATTCTAAAAGGAAGCCATGGACATATTGGAATATCTTTTGATATTGGTAAACCAAATAGACTGGTTTTTTGTGAATCGTTCGTCGACTTGATAAGCTATTACGAACTTCATCAACAAAGTCTAACTGATGTTCGTTTGGTATCTATGGAAGGATTAAAAAGGTCTGTTGTTGCTTATCAAACTTTACGACTAATAGCTGAAGAAAATCAGAAGTTGGAATTTTTAGATACAGTAACACCTTCAAAGTTATTGCATTTGATCAATACAATTCGTGATACCACCAGCTATTTTGATAATCATCCTGATTTATTGACACTGGCAGTAGATTGTGATGAAGCAGGAAAAGATTTTTCTGATAAGTTATCTCAATCAGGATTTCCTGTTTTACTGGATTTACCTAATAATGAATCTGGGAAAGAAAAAATAGACTGGAACGATATTCTTAGAGAAAAGAAATCAGATTTTCAATTTAAGCTTGAGACAGTAAAAGATACATTTGGAAATCCACCAGTAAGACAAACCTCTCAATGTTTAGAATTGTGATAACAAAATCAAGATGTTTTAGCTAATATTAGAATGAAGGAGGATCGTATATGACCATTATTGAACGCTTAGAAGAAAAGGTCACTAGGCAAGAAAGCAAGGTAGCAAGAGAGACAGAAAAACTCGCTGCTTACAAAGAGCAACTAGAGACAGCGATGTTTGCGACGTTCAAAAGGCGTCAAAGCATTAGTCACATGAGTTTTGAAGAAGCTCTTGACCATGCCTTTGGTAAAGAAAGACAATTCGATGATTCTGAATTTAGAAAGGATGAAATGAGTGAATGACAAAAGATTGGAATTTTAATCAACCATTAGAAAGTAAGTCAGAAAATCAAGAAGATCCAGATAAAATTGCGGCCTTATTTGGAAATCATCAAGGAGGTAATGATGTAAATTATGAAGCAGCTTTTCAAAAGCGAAAACAAGCGCCTGTAACGGAATCAAATCCTAGTTCTAAACCCAAAGTTACAGAGGTTAGAACAGGAAAAGAGACAGATATCACTACAAGTTATCAGCAACATCTTAAAAGACTGATTGCAGATAACAATAGCGATATTCAAAGCAGCCAAAAGAAAATTGAAGAGCTACATACGTTGATCGACACAAAGAATAAAGACAATAAGAAATTGCAGTCCATTTATGATGCGATTTCGGAATTACACTAAGCAGTCCTAATAGGCTGCTTTTTTTGAGAGGTTATAGATGTTTACAAAACTTTTTAAGAAAAACCAAGACAATAGTGATGTATTTAAGAAGCTAATTCATAGACTATCTGATATGTCTGTCCAAGATCTTGAAAAAATAGACCGACTGCTAGATATCATTTTCACTCCAGATCAAGGATCAGAACAACTAAAAACAGAATCAACTTATAGAGAAGAAACTTTGGACGACACATTAAAGAAAGCAAAGAATCAACTTCATAAGGAACAATTGGAAAAGAATTTAGAGAGATTTAGGAAAAACAGTCAATAATGCACCAAAAATGGTGCATTTACTTTTTCTAAATGTTATAATGGTGGTATAAAAATAAAAGGAGTTTGCCATGATTGGAAAGAACATAAAATCCTTACGTAAAACACATGACTTAACACAAGACGACTTTGCCCGAATTGTAGGAATTTCTCGAAATAGCTTGAGCCGGTATGAAAATGGAACGAGTTCAGTCTCTACGGAACTAATAGATATCATTTGTCAGAAGTTTAATGTATCTTATGTCGATATTGTAGGAGAAGATAAAATGCTCAATCCTGTTGAAGATTATGAATTGACTTTAAAAATTGAAATTGTGAAAGAAAGAGGAGCTAATCTATTATCACGACTCTATCGTTATCAAGATAGTCAGGGAATTAGCATTGATGATGAATCTAATCCTTGGATTTTAATGAGTGATGATCTTTCTGATTTGATTCATACGAATATCTATCTAGTTGAAACTTTTGATGAAATAGAGAGATATAGCGGCTATTTGGATGGAATTGAACGTATGTTAGAGATATCTGAAAAACGGATGGTAGCCTAATGGAAATCCAAGATTATACTGATAGTGAATTCAAACATGCTCTAGCACGTAATCTTCGTTCACTGACAAGAGGAAAAAAGTCTAGTAAGCAACCTATAGCGATTTTGCTTGGAGGGCAAAGTGGTGCCGGTAAGACTACAATTCATCGTATTAAACAGAAAGAGTTTCAAGGAAATATTGTTATCGTAGATGGCGATAGTTTTCGTTCTCAGCATCCACACTATTTAGAACTGCAGCAAGAATATGGCAAAGATAGCGTAGAATACACCAAAGATTTTGCAGGGAAAATGGTAGAGTCTTTAGTAGCCGAATTGATTAATTTAAGATACAATCTTTTGATAGAGGGAACTTTACGAACAGTTGATGTTCCAAAGAAAACAGCACAACTCTTGAAAAATAAGGGATATGAGGTACAATTAGCCTTGATTGCGACAAAGCCTAAGCTGTCCTATCTGAGCACACTTATCCGATACGAAGAATTGTACGCTATCAATCCAAATCAAGCACGCGCAACTTCAAAAGAACACCATGATTTCATTGTAAATCATCTAGTTGATAATACACGGCAATTGGAAGAACTAGCTATCTTTGAAAGAATTCAAATTTATCAACGAGATAGAAGTTGTGTATATGATTCAAAAGAAAATACAACTTCAGCAGCAACCGTTCTTCATGATTTACTATTTGGAGAATGGAATCAAGTTGAGAAAGAGATGCTTAAATCTGGAGAAGAAAGATTGAAAGATTTAACTAATCGAAATGGTTGTTAGATCTTGAGTTTAAAAATATAGTCTACTTATAACTTTTGTTAGTTGTTCAAGGTGGGTGAAAATTTTTAGAACCAAAAATGTACTGACCCAAAAAGTTAAACAAATAATTTAGACAAAGGATTTAGTTCTATGCTGCATAGGGCTAAGTTCTTTTCTACTTGCCTCCGTGAGCTGACCTGGTTTTCGCCCTTGTATCAAGCTACCAGTATGATTCGGATTATATGGGGGGAGGTGATAGGTCTGTCTTTTTATCTTATCTGGTTGATAGGCTTGGCACATTTGCTGACAGTCATTCCCATGTATATGTTGAATTTTAGTTATTATAGATAGCTAAACCTTTTTTGTCTTGTTTTTAAAAAAACAAGACAAAAAAGGAATTTTTTATACCATTTTTCTTTTTTTCTTTATAAAAAAGTGATATAATAATGTTGAAATATCTAGGAGTTATCGAAAATGGCAATTAAATTGAGAGAACTGACAATTGAGCAAATAAAAAATGTAGATCATGGCAATATAAAGTTTTATGATAGTAATGGATACATTAATCTTTTGGGTATTTATGGTCAAAATGGGTCAGGTAAAACAACAGTAGTGGACGCTATGGATATTTTAAAAACTATTATGGCAGGAAAATCTATTCCTGAAGATAGTTTTGGGATTTTCAATACGAGTGAAGAGCGTCTGCCAAAGATTTGTATAGAAATTGAGTCTGAAAATAATCTTCTACTGAGGTATGAGGCTGAGTTTATTTCAGACGAATCTACAGTGGAACAGAATGTATATCTTGCACATGAAATAATATCTTATAAAGAATTTAGACCACGGACACAGTTCAAACGTTTATTTGAGTTTACAATTTTAGAACGAGATGAATCGGGTGAACTAGAAGGAAGCTTGAAGTCACGTTCCAAGTTTATAAGTAAGGATGCTATAGAAGTTTTAGCAGAGGCTGCACTAAGAGCTAAATCTTCTGTTCTTTTTTCCCAGGAATTTAAAAATCGATTAGAAAAGCAAGAAGGTAAAGAGATAGAAAAGAAAGCCTACCAGATTCTAGAAGAATTTTGTAGTCATATTCGAATTTATACCCAGCGGTATGCGAATTTGACAGGTATGGGAGCTATGCCTATCAATATTAACTATAAAAATGAGAATCATGCTTTCCAAGGTGGACTACCTGCAATCTTAAATAAAGGAGGTACTCCTATACCGCAAGAACTTCTTACTGTGTATGAAGACACCATTCGCTACATGAATGAAATTATTCCTGTTATTATTCCTGATTTAACCTTGAAGATGACCGTGGGAGATTCGACGATTGATTCACAAGAAAATCAATACTATAATGTAAATTTCCTTGCACAACGCAACGGAAAAACTTTTTCCTTAATTCATGAATCTGAAGGAATTAGAAAAATTATCAGTATGATTGGTTTTCTTATTGAAGTCTTCAATAAACCAGGAATTATTGCCTTTATTGATGAAATCGATTCAGGGATATTTGAATATTTATTAGGTGAATTGATGGAAATCTTCTCCAATGATGCCAGTGGACAATTGGTTTTCACTTCACATAATCTTAGAATTTTAGAAATGTTACCAACCCGCAAAATTCGTTTTTCAACGACAAATAGAGAAAATCGATATATCACTCTAAAGGGAGTGAAGATGACGAACAACCTTCGAGACCTATATTTACGTTCTATTCAAATTGGAGGAGCAGATGAAGAGCTTTATAAAGGGCAGAGTCAATCTAAAATGCGACGTGCTCTTAGAAAGGCAGGTAAGTATATCGGTGAGTAAAAAAGAAGAAAAGGTTTTCTTGATTTTTGTTGAAGGAAGTACGGATGCGGACTGCCTGGATTCAATTGTAGATGAATTTAAACAGAAATTAAATTTATCTGATATTACGATAGATATCCAAAATGGAGATATTTTTACTTCGAGTGAAAATGAAAGGAAAAATGGAACTACGATTTTAAAAGACCAATTACTTAGTTATCTAAGAAAGAGCAAATTATCTGCCTCACAGATTGTTCATGTTGCTTTTGTAACAGATACTGATGGTGTATTTATAAATCCTAACGACTATAGCATTGATGCTAGTGTCAATGCTTTTAAATATGATTTGGTAAATAAAAAAATTCTCTTTGAAAATGCAGCTAAAAGAGATAGCGTTCAAAGAATTCGGCAGAAGAAAGCCAAAAAATTAGTATCTGTTATTAAGGAATTGTCTGAAAGTTCATTGACAGTGAAGAAAAAGTCCATTGCATATTCCGTTCATTTTAATTCTATCAATCTTGAACATGTGTTGTTTGATAAGATTTTACCTAGCGAATCCAAAACAGTAGCAGTAGATAATTTATTGGATGATATAGATAATGATCCTTACCAGATGATTGCTATTTTTGAGAGCAAAGCTTTGGGGGAGAATTATATGGATTCTTGGCAACAGATACGTAGATTAGAGATGAATCAGGGTTATACGAATTTGCATATTCTGTTTAAAATATTAGATAGCTTTGAAAAAAATATGGAAGTAGATTAATTTTGACTAGGAATTGAAGTAATTTAATCACTCATAAGAGGTCAAATTACAAGTTTAAGTAAGCCAGCAACAAGTCTTCTCTAGGTGACTTCTAGTTCAAACATTTTTAGGATAGTAATTAATCAAATTTTCAATGAAGTAGATGTATTCCTTAGAAAACACATTATACAAGCGGTTGAATTAGTTCCATTATCTACCGTGATGGAACGAATTTGATGTTGTTTTAAGATGAGTTTTAGAGTCTGATTAACCGCCTCAGCGCTTTTATTTCGAATCAATGGGATGATTTGATGCCTGCTCTTTCGATCCGTTAAGACAAGCAAACAGTAGTTTTTCTCTCTTGTAAGTAGAACGGTATCAATCTCATAATGTTCATTCTCCAATCGCAGATTGATAGCTTCAGGACGCTGTTCGATAGATTTACCAGTGGATTTAAAGTTCGGACTAGCTTGTTTCTTGTTTGCTCTTCCTTTTCTAGGATAAAGCAGATCCTGTTTCGTTACCCCCAATTTTTCATGATGAATCCAGTAGTAGATGGTAGAAATACCCATTTAAGGTGGGCGAAAATTTTTTAGAACCAAAAAACGTATAGTATCGGGTGTTGAAAAACTTGAAATTATGCGTTTTCTTGTGGGAAGATTTACTCCATTCTCTTCAGGAATTGAGATTTTGCCCATCCTCAAAAGTTCCAATCAATTTCAATAACTCAGAAAAAAGACTAAGAAAATATGACTACTTTAAGACGAAACTAGAATTTGCTATCAAACTCTAGCATATGGAGTAAGAAATCAAAATTCTGTAATGGATAGGTGATTACGGATATAAAGTTATAAGACTTGAATCTTTATTTCATAGACTTAATCACTCTTATCCTTCTTAAATTCATAGAGCTCTTCCAAGTAAAAATGAATTTTTTCTTTAATATATTTTAATGATTTGTTATTAGTTATGTCTATAACACCAAACACACTAAAGTGGTTTCTATAAAGCTCATCATAATCAATCTGACTGCCTATGATGATAACTTCTGATTTTTTTGAACTAAATTGGATAGATTTTAAATAGAGTTTCATTTTTTTAGATGTTAGAGACCCTGATTTTATGATAAAATAAGTAGAAGATTTATATTTGTAGTTAATCTGATGTCCTTGTAAAATTTTTGTATTCTTTTTAAAGAAATAATATTTTAAATACAGAGATAAAATATAGCCAAATAAAGAGTAGTGTAAAATTTGAATTGCCTTCATAGCTTTCCTTTCATATTGTATTAGTTTATCAAATGAAGAAAGTTTAGTATTATTGAGATACTAAAAAGTATCTATTTTATCATGAAATGTCTAAATTAAGAAAATTTCTACCATTTAAGATAGTATAGAAACCATTTGAGATTTTTATAATTTAATTTCCATAATTCTGATAAGATTAAACTGATAGAAGGAGGCTAAATATGAAAGACTACATTTTATATCAAGATAGAGCTATCGTAAAGGTACCACTCTCTAAAATTTATTATGTTACAACTCACCCAACAAAAGCTCATGCTGTTCTTTTTGTAACAGCCGAAGGGAATTTTGAAGCTTCAACCTCACTAGCTAAAATTGAAGAGGAAAGTTCAGAAGAACTTATTAGATGCCATAGAAAATTTCTTGTGAATAAACATAAAATAGCAGGATTTAATCATGAGACAAGAACGATTATGTTTATGGATGATAGAGTATCAGACATCGCTTGTTCTAGAAGACACTTTACAATATTAAAAAATCAGTGGAAAAATATATAGGAGTGAAGTAGTGAATATTTTTATACTAGAAGATAATTTTTTACAACAGACTAGAATTGAAAATATTGTCAAAAAAATTTTGGTGGATAATAAGATTGAGTATAGGCATTTTGAGGTTTATGGAAAACCTCAACAGCTTTTAGAGGACATTTCAGAGAGAGGAAATCATCAATTATTTTTACTTGATATTGAAATAAAAGATGATGACAAAAGAGGACTAGACGTTGCTAGAGAAATTAGAAAACTTGATTCTCAAGCAGTGATTGCTTTTGTAACATCACATTCTGAGTTTATGCCTGTATCTTTTGAATATTTAGTATCAGCTATTGATTTCATTGATAAAGAATTACCTGAACCATTATTTATCAAACGAATTGAAAATGTTATTTTAAGTGTTAGCGATAATCAAGGAAGAACAGTATCTGAGGACTCTTTTATATTTACAGGATCCAAAGCTCAAATTCAAGTCCCTTTTAAAGATTTATTGTATATTGAAACATCAACAATTGCTCATAAGTTGACTCTCTATTCCAAACGAGACATAGTTGAATTTTATGGACAATTGTCAGATATTCTTAAACAGGAACCACGTTTATTTCAATGTCATAGATCATTTATCGTAAATCCTTATAATATATCTTTAATTGATAAAGAAAATCGGTTAGTTCATTTTCAGAACGGGTCCTCTTGTATTGTCTCTAGATTAAAAATTCGTCCACTTATGAAAGCTATCGAAAGACTTCATGACTAAGGAGATTTAGATGATATTTTTTCTAGATATTATAGGTACTTTTCTAATGTTATGTATACATGCTAGGGTTTTAGGTGAGAGATTAAATCTGAAAAAAATCGGAATATCCATTATTCTGTTCTATCTTTCAATATTACTATTTATTTTTGTATTTGGATCAACAGAATTTTATTTTTATGGGTCATTATTGAGTTATCCCACTTTTTTTATCTTGTATACTTTGTCTATTGCTGAATTAAGAAGTAAGGTCTCTTTATTACTTTTTTACTCATTATTTCCACTTGGATTTTGGGATGTCATCAAAAATTTTTTAGGTTACTTTGTAATTTATAAAATTCCCATATTGCAAACTATATATGAAACAAATCTAGGAATAATGATTTTCTCTTTACTAGCTAAAATTATTGTGTTATTCCTTATTAATATCTTTCGATATAATTTTAGTCATTTAAAAATAAAGAACTTGGATAGAAAGACAAAATTTATTTTAATTACTGCGGATATTTTAATGATTGCTTATTTTATCTTACCGCCTTATATAAACTACATTGATAAAGTAAGTTGGGATAGAATGTTGGAATATAAAGAATTATTGACAGCAGTTTACTTTTTATTGTTTATTTGTTTTGTTAATCTATTGGATAGAAAATTACTTCAAGAATTACAGGAGAAAGTCGTTCTACAAAAAGAAATTCAATTGCAAAATCTTAGTAATTATAGTCAACAAGTTGAGGGGCTGTATCAAGAAATTAGAAGCTTTAGACATGATTATGCCAATATTTTATCAAGCTTAAAAATAGGTATAGATCAACAAGATATTAATCTGGTTTCTCAAGTCTATGATAGTGTTTTGAAAAATTCTGGTGAAAAATTAAAAGGTAAGCGTTTTGAAGTGGCACAACTAAGAAATATCAATGATTTGGCTCTGAAGAGTTTATTGTTATCTAAGTTATCGGAGGCCCAAAACTTATCTGTTCCAGTTTCCCTGGAGATTAGTGAACGGTTCTCTATAAAAAATATGGAACAAATTGACTTCTTAACAATTACTTCTATCTTGTTAGATAATGCTATAGAGTCTGCAGCAGAAGATGGAATAGTAGTTTGTTTCCTTGAAGATACAGAATGGAATAAATTAGTCATGATTGTAAAAAATTCTACTTTAGAAAGAGAGATAGAATTGAGAGATATATTCAAGCGTGACAATTCTTCAAAAGGCGTAGGTAGGGGTATAGGCTTGGCGAATGTTCGGAGAATTTTAAAATCTTATCCAAATGTATGTTTGAAAACCACAAGTAAAAATTATGTCTTTACACAGATCTTGGAAATAGAACTTTAAAGAGTCTGGGACAAAAAGATTTTGATTTTAGGAATTCTTTATTATAAGTTTTTAAAATCGATAGATTAGATAAAAAAGCGAATAAGACAGAATTCTGAGTATCAGATAACTCGTTTTGTTCGCTTTTTATATTCAAGGCTAGACTTTTGTCCCAGCCTCTTTACTATGATTTTATTTACATCTAAACATAAAATAGTTAGATGTTAGAATTTGGATTTTTAAATATGTCTGCCCTACAAATCTCATACTATAAGAATACAATATGTTTCTGTATAAAATTTATAAGCTGTATTAACCATATAATCTTTATGAATTCTCATTAATCTATAATTTTTTTGCAAATCATGATATAAGAAAACGAGCATCTCCAACTATGGAAATGCTTGTTTTTTGATAGTTTGAATTGTTTTTTTGCCTAACTTCTCTTTAGAGATTCCACGAGTTCTCACGCCAGGTGTTTACTGAAAAAAACTACTACAGTTGACAATTATGCAATAATGTACAATGTTTTTTTATTTTGTCTATTATAAAAGCTTTGACTAGTTAAGAAATCAAGTAACTCTATTGTTGATATGAAAAAAGTCTTCAATCTTCTTCCAAATGTTTTTTCCTCCATTAATCTTTAACATGTCTTCAGAACTAATCGTTGGAAAATTTTTGATAGAAATATCTTTTTTGTCCATTTTAAGACCTCCTTAGTTTTATATTCTAATAATAAATAAAATATTTAAAATAATTTTTAAAAATCCCATAAGGAACCTACATCATGTCATCTATAAGTTATTGAGGATTACATCTTTATAGTAATCAAAGTAAGTTTTTTTAGCAATGATACTCGTTACTTGGCCTTGTAAACCATATTGTATGATGTTACTGTCTTTATCTGTTAGTTGGGCTAGTGCAGTCACTTTAAAAAGATTTCCTTGTTCAGTTTTTGTTGCTGTTCTATCAATAGAATTGATTTTTCCAATTATTGTGATATTTTGATTTCCGATTTTTTCTAGTTTAAGACGTGCGACCTGTTCTTCTTTAAGTAAAGGGACATACTCAGAAGTGACGTAGTAAGTAATAAGTACCTCTTTAGTTTCTTGAATATTGGGATAAATTTGGGCGATTTCACTACCGTTTGGAATTAGAGTTTTTCCATCAAATTCATTATTTAAATGAATGATTCCTGTACCTGGGGCTTTAATAGTGTTGTGTTCAAAGTTAACATTTGCTTGCCCAAGTTGAGCTGTCAGCTCAGTGATTTGTGTTTCAACAGTTGTCAACTGTTGAGATGCCGATTGTAGAAATTGGGTTCGTAGGACTTCTACCTTGGTTCCTAAACTACTATCGTAAGTCGCAACACTTCCTGTACCTGCTCGTTGAATATTAAGACTAGCGATAGAGGATTTTAAACTTGAGATACTCTGATTAATTTGAGAAAGATATTGATCATCTAATCCTTGCTGAGATTGTTGCTGGGATTGGACTAAGTAAGTATTTAAGGTAGCTTTGTGTGGATTGCTAGCCGACAAACTCGAACTTTTATTAGTGATAGCTTGACTAAGTTCCTCATACTCTGCTATTTGTCGGTAGATATTATTGATTTGTTTCTCTATAGCAGTGGCGGTATTTCCTGCTAAAGCTAGTTGATTATTAACCTCTGCATTGGTTTTAGAGATGCCTAACTCAATATCTTGAGATTGGCTAATAAAGTTGTTAAAGGTATTAATATAGCCGAACTCATCTTCACCTGTAAAGAGGTTAGTTCCTTGTGACAGACTTGCTTTGAGAGTCTCGATTCCAGTTTTTTGCCGATTTAGGGTAGCTAGCTGTGTTTCAAGAGCTTGTTTTTGGGATTTCTCCATGGTTTCAGCATATTTGATAACGACGTCATCTTTTTTGACCGATTGGTTATTGGACAGATTATTAGTTGTTATGATGTTATTGCTAGTTGATTGAATTGAAGCGATGACTTGAGTTGGTGTAATCTCTCCTCTCGATGTGACGGTGACTTCTTTTTGGGCAAATAGAGAGAAGATAAGCAAGAAACTTAGTAATAGGACTAATGGGACAATTAAGAGTGTCGCAAAATTATGGTAGCGGCGCTGATAAAATTCTGCACTTTTAAATAGCTTTGGGTTCATGATAAGTCTCCTTATTTGCTAAATAGATAATGATAGAAACCTTGTTTGGTAATCAATTCTTGATGAGAACCAGTTTCTATAACTTTCCCTTGGTTAAGGACAATGACTTGATTAGTTCGTTCAGATATACTAAGACGATGGGCAACAAAGATTATGGTCTTGTCAGTCATGGCCATCAAATTTTCAATAACCTTTTTTTCAGTTAAAACATCAAGTCCGCTGGTTGCTTCATCAAGAATAAGAACAGGAGCTTTAGTCAGTAAGGCTCTAGCCAAAGCAATCCGTTGTTTTTGACCACCTGATAAACCAGCTCCATCTGATAGTTCTGTTTGGTATCCCATAGGCATTTGTTCGATGTCTTGGCGAATTTCTGCTATCTCACAGGCTTTGATAATATCTTCTTGACTAATCATTTGATTAGCTCCCAAGGTCAGGTTTTCTAAGATTGATCCACTAAAAATATAAGCTTGTTGAGGTAGGTAGTTGATGTGTTGTCGAAGAACCTTTTTATCAATCATTTTGAGATCATTGTTGTTAATAGTGATTCGTCCCTTGTAAGGTTCAAAGAAGTTGACAATCATTTTAGCCAAGGTCGTTTTCCCTGATCCGCTAATTCCCACTATACTGACCTTATCACCTTGTTTGATAGTTAGATTTATGTTATTTAGGGTGTCGCGTCCAAAACCATATTTATATGAAATGTCTTCAAAACAAATATCACCAGCCAGAAACTGTGAACCGGTTAAGGTCTGAGTGTTTTTGAACTCAGATTCGACTAAGTAAACTTCATTAAGACGATTGTTGGCTACCTTTGCAGACTGAAGTTTTGTTTGGAGGTTAATGATATTTTCCAAGGGATTAGTAAAGTAAGATAAGAGTGTGTTAAACGTAATCAATTGTCCAATGGAAATTTTACCTGTCATAACTACCTGAGCACCAAACCACAAAATAACAATATTCAGTATGAGTTGAGCTCCTTGTTTAAGGCTGCTCTGTAGGATAGAATATTTACTGAGTTTGAAAGATTTGTCCAAATAATCCACAAACTCGCTATCAATCTTCTGGTATCGAGTTTCTTCACTAGTTAGGGATTTGATGGTTTCTATACCATTGATATCTTCAATAATAGCAGAGCTTACCATGGAATTGCTCTGCATGACATCATTATTCATCTTTTCAAAGGGCTTCATAAAAGCAAAAATAATGATGATGTAAATAGGAACTGAAATCAGTGAGAGAAGGAAGAGGTTGGTGTTTTGTACCAAGAGTACACTACCAACAATGATCAAGATAGAGACATCAAGGAAGAGTGACAAAATCGTCGAAGCTAGAGCGTCAATGATTGAATTGGCATCTGTAAAACGAGAGATGACCTCACCAGTTCGACGTGTCGCAAAGAAAGACATGGGGAGTTCAAAAATGTGGCGAATGTAAGAAAGAATAACATCAATACTTAATCGTTGACTAAGTACGGTTAAGAGGTAATCTCGTGAGAAACTCATCATCTGTTGCAGGATATAGGTGATAATCAGGCCAATGGAGATAATACCTAGGGTTGATTTCATCTGATTAGGGATGTATTCATCTAAAATTCCTTGAAGGTAGTAAGAGCCACCGATATTGATAAGGGTCACCAAGAGACTAGCTAACACGATATAAAAAATAAGTGAGCGTTGCCTGAAAATTAAGGGGAGAAAGCTCATCAATCCATTTTTTTTATCCTTATGAGGTTTATAGCTGGGAGCTGGAGCCAGAAAGATAGCTACACCTGTCCATTCAGAAGCAAATCTCTCCTTGGTCATTTTTGTTACTTTGACAGTAGGGTCAGGATCACCAATGATAAGATGGTCTTTTATATTTTTATAGACAACGTAGTAGTGTTGTAGTTTACCCTCTTTATTAACATGAACGATAAAAGGATATGGTATGTCTTCCATTTCAAAGAGGCTCATATCCGCTTGGATGGCTCTTGTTTCAAAACTCATTTCTTTGGCTGCTTTGACGATACCAAGAGCGGTCGTTCCTTCTTTATTTGTTTTAGCTAGTTCTCGCAAATGAGCTAAGGAATAGTCAGAACCATAAAACTTTGAAATAGACGCTAAAGCGGCGACTCCACAGTCCCTAGCGTCGATTTGAGGGACAAAGGTCCGTTTGTAAGATGTCATTTTTCAAATCCTTTCTTGTTATTTACAAGACTATTATGACAAAAAATAGGTAGAAAAAGTGCTCAAATCTTAAATGGAGCATATAATATCTTGAATGGTATTTTGGAGTTTGAAAATTAGTTAACACCATTTTGTTAACGGCATATTTTAAATCATAAATGGTTACAAATCATGAAAAAAATACGTTTCATGATGAAAATCGTACATTTAAAGACTTCGCGGAAAAAGCAGTCTTTATTCTGATATACTAAAAATGTCAAGATTGCAATCCGACAAAAATAATAAAAATTAATATGGAGGTATTCCTCATGGAAACAAAGACACCGATTCAATTTAATATTTTGAATACCGAAATGCTAGCTAGCATTGAGGGAGGAGCAGTTAGTGCAGGGGAAGTTGCTCGGGCGACAGGAATTTGCACATTAGCAGGAGCAGCGATTGGTAGTTTGGTTGCACCAGGAGCTGGAACTTGGGCTGGAGGTATTTTAGGAGCACAATA
Source organism: Streptococcus mitis (assembly GCF_946188375.1). Lineage (GTDB taxonomy): Bacteria > Bacillota > Bacilli > Lactobacillales > Streptococcaceae > Streptococcus > Streptococcus mitis_CX. Next base: position 246,432 of record NZ_CAMHUS010000001.1, on the reverse strand, counting down.
TTGCACAGGTATATGGGCTCTCGCTAGATCTTTATAGAAAAGGGGGTAGCTAATGAAAAGTGGGGAATTTAGGCTAATTTTAGCTCTTTTTACGTCTTTTTTTATAATAGGTGCGCTTGGAATAGTTCTAAATGTTACAATAAGCGAAGTTTTAGTTCTTTCTGTAGGTAGTGTGTTTTTTGAGTTGCTGATTCACTTATTAACGCATAATAAGAAGAGAGGAAACATTAGTTCTGAACTATGCTTTAATCGATACAAGCAATTTATTAAAAAGATTTCAGCACCTACTTTTTTTCTATTACTACTATCAATTATCTTTGTTGTTATAGATGGCTATAAGTCATTTTCTGTATTATTTTATACTCATATATTTGTAGTATTATTCACAGTAGGATACATTATTTGCTCAAATAATATCGAATTACATATTTCAAAAAAGAAATGAGGTTACGTATGAATAAATTAAATATTCACTTTATGGAGTTAAAAAATGAAGAATTGTCCTGTGTTTTAGGTGGAGGACAACGTGAGGGAGAGGCTGTTCTTGCGGGGGCGGCAGGTGCTGTAGAAGCGGCGATGTCTTGTGCTCCTGCTGGTCCGTATGTCATTGCAGCATGCGCTGTTGGTGGAGCAATCTATGGTGGATTTTGGGGTTATGTATTCGGTTCATAAATAGAATTCTTGTGCGGGAAGAATATTTGTTTTGCATTGATTAGAATTGATTGATATTTTGTCTTCAAAATAAAATGCTACCAAATTTAATATTTGAATGTGTGTACTGGCCCCCAAAAGTTAGATTTTTCTGTCTAACTTTGGGAGCCAGTACAGTGTTAGCGTTTTACTTACAGTATATAATAATAAATTATTTTGAGACGTAGTAGTAAAGTGATTGAGCTATAGATATGATGAGGATGGAAATATGGAGAATGTTATAATGAATGTAGTTAATCATCTCTTGCTAAAGATTGAATGGATAGTAAGTAATATATTTATAAAAATGAGCATACTTTGGATGCTTATTTGGTTTCTATACTATTTAAAGAGTGATTTAGCAATGTATTTCTTATTTTTTGGAAATGGCTTTTTATTATTGCTAATAATTTTTCGATTTGCACTGTATCAAATTAAACTAGTAATGCAAAATGATATTAAGTAATTGTGTCTAGATTATATTTTGGGGAATCAGATTATAATCATTCTGGACGTTTTCAAGACTTTTTGGGATTTGTATAATAAAACTTGGTGAAGCTATCATAGCCTTTTGTGAAGGAACTGGATCTTTTTTCTACGATATAGAAAGTTGAGGTTCAAATGAAGCGTTATTTGATATGCGTAATTAGTTTTATAATGACAGTTTTAGTCCTAAAAATTTTATTCGAATCAAATACTATTATTCATAAGTTTATTGCTATATTAGGTATTACTATGTATTACAGAGGTATTTTTAGAGAGTATAAAAAATATTCAAATCATTTCAGATTTTTAAATTTTATAATATTTGTATTTTTTTGACACAATAAAATTATCAAGTACTAGGAGGTATTCCATATGGATGGTATGCACCATTTAGATATATTTCAGATAACATTATTTGTAGGGATGGTTATCGATATACGCAATCGAATTGGAACTTTGGTAATTGTTAAATTAATGTTGAATCTGTAGTAAATGGTGTTGTATCACAAATGGCTATGGCAATAGCAGGAGCAGGTGGGAACAGACCTAGATAATAATAAGAGGGTATAGAGGATGATTCATGAATAAAAAAACAGAAGAAATTCTCAACAAGGTTTATAATTTGATTTTAGATCCAGAGATTCGTCAAAACGAACGAGATATTTTATTACATTATAAAACTCGATTAGAGAATACAAAAAATGAGCAGAGAGTTGTCATGGAGTTGGCAGAAGCTCTTTGCCAACAAGCTGTTAGTAGTATTCATAGTCATAAATCATTGAGTCCAAAGACTGCAACATTTTATAAAGAAATTGCAGCATATGGACAATTGAGTAAAAATCTAGCTCAAGGATTAATTTCTTTGGGGATAACGATATAAGGAAAAATGAGTATAATAAACTCATCTAGCTTTTAACAAGATGAAACAATTCATATAAATATTCATGATGAATACAATGGTGAAACAATAGGTATTATGATGTATTACAGAGATGTTTTTAGAGAATATAAAAGATATTAAAATCATTTCAAATTAGTTAAATTTCATAATCTTAATTTAACTAATTTGTACAACATAATAATCAAAGAGGCTGGGAAAAGTCTTTAAAATCAGAAAAACGCATATTATCAGGCATTGAATCTTGATATTATGCGTTTTATTGTAGTGAGATTCACATTATTTTTCCTAAAAATGAGTTTTTGACTAGCCTAATTTTTTGGGTACGACGAGCAGGTCAAGTATCTCATCTGAGGTATAAGTTCTCCGTGAGCACCCGCTACTGGTGGGCTAAATAGTTACTCGTAAGCAGGATAATCATGAGGTAGTAGGAAGAGGAAGGGATAGTAGATGAGGGATTTCAGAACTCTAAAGTTCAAATAGGTATATGTAAATCACGGGAGTAATGAGGAAAGATGTACAACTTATATATTGAGGTGAGATTCTGATGATAGCTGAAAGCATAGTAACAACAAAACATGAGAAGTCAGTCAATCCTATAGTAGTCAGGATGATTCTATAATGGAAGTGGAGCGAAAGGGTGGGTACACAATTGAAAGTAGAATTGTCTGTTTTTATTATTTGTTTGGTAGGATGGTAGTATGTGGCTATTGTTCATAAAATATTGGACACACAAATAGAACGCTTATGTAGCCTGAGAGAGGAGGTAGTTAAGAAATCTTTGTAACAAATAAATATGATTGTGTTAATCATTATTTTGAAAGCAAATGATGTTTCTATTCTGCAGAGCGAAAAATACCATTTCAGTATAATATAGCTACCTTTTAGGATTTGCTTAAAAATTTAGTTTTAAAATGTGTAAAATAAAATTATCAATCAAAAAGGAGCCACGTTATGAAGAAGTATTTATTACAATCTTTATTAGTTAGTACCGTAGCGTTAGTTACCATTAGTCCGAATCTTGTTTTGGCTGAAAGTGCTGAAACAAAATTTTCTGATACAGTGCCATCAGCTTTAAATTTAGAACCAGCTGTTACAGAAACCACTGGAGAATCTTTAACTGAACAAAAGTCTAGCGATAGAGAAAATGAAAGTAACGTTCAGCAATCTACGAAAGAAATTATTAAGAAAGAAACTGAAGATATGAAATCAGTTACATCTGAAGAATACGCTTCAAATGTATCTGATTTTAATAAAATTAGTATTGCTGAAGTTCGTCAGATATTCACTTCAGAAGATTCGGAACATACTTTATATTTTGGAAGAGGGACATGTTATCATTGTCGTGAATTTTCTGGAGTATTGAAAGAGTTTAATATGCTGATTGATAAAAAGTTAGAATATTACGATATAGATGGTGAGGATTTTGATGATTCTGCTAAAGAGTTCATTTTTAAAACAATCGGTATTCCTGGAACGCCAACAATTATTTATTTTAAAAATGGTAAAACTATTTCTGGTTGGGTTGGTGGAGGAATAACTGCACAACAACTTTACGATTATCTCTATTTTGGAAAAACTGATGAGAAGCCGAAAAGAGAATTTGAAAATGATAATAAAAATATTATAAATCCAAAGAATTCAATGCAAACTATAGATATTAAAGAGGATACAGTTAAAATTAAAACAATTACAAATCAAATCCCTAAAGATATTCCACTATCTGACGAAAATTTACAGAAAAAGATTGTAGTTAAATCACAAGATACTTTTGGAAAGACTATTGAAAATATAGAGGATAATTCTAAAGATAGTGTGGTTGGTGTTAAAAATCAGGAGAATCCTGAACTACTTTACAGTAAATTTAATGAATATAAATCAGATTTTATAGCATCAACTAATTTTAAAAAAATAGAATCGGAAGTAAAAAATTTACCCCAAACAGGAGAAGAACAATCGATTAACTTTGTTCGTTTAGGAATCGCCTTATTTATTACTGGAATTCTTATAATAAGTAGTCATTTAAATACTAAAAATGAAGTATAAGATCATAAGAGTATAGTAACCTACTGGAAATAGATCACATTAGATATTTATGAGAAACAATGTAGATAATCTTTTTACCAAATTTTCAAAATAAAAATAAGTAAATAAATTGAGAAATTTACCTAAGTAGGAAATAGATTTCTCAATTTATTTTATTGTGGGAGGATTTGATTCGCTTTTACAGTAATTAAGTTCATTTATCAATCTCTTTTTATTATATTTAAGAATATTTGAAGACAGCATTTTAGAAAACAATTATGGAGTTTTAATACGGAGTATAGTATAAATGCTGATTCAAAGTGAGGTTTTGTATGTTTGTTTCTTTTGTTGAGTATAAGATTTATTATCACTAGTATACCATAAATTAATCTTTAGTATCTTGATTTGTATAATGATTTTTTTAGTTAAAATTAGATGATATTGGCCAACTATAAATTAAAACACTGTTTTGAAATTATATCGAATACTTTTGAGTCAATTACAAACTTACAACAACTAGAGAGTTGTGTAGTTTGAAGGAAATAAGTACAAGTTTATTAGAAAAGTAACATTTTATAGGATTATCACGAAAAATTCTAATTTTAGTATTATACTTTCTATTAATTTAGAACCTATTTTTTTAATTTTTAAATGTTATAATAGTGTTATCAAGTAAAAGGAGCATACTATAATTGGTAACAATATAAAATTCTACTAAAGACACATGGCATGACAAAAACAGATTTGCTCGAATTGTATAAATTTTAGTCAATAGCCCTTAGCTGTTATAAAAACGGAACAAGTACCATTTCAACAGAATTTATAGACACTATTTGCCAGGAATTCATAGAAGATGTGTCTATGCTTGAAAAATAGATCAAGGTTAAGCATCTGTCACTCTTCAATGATGCCTTTTTGGGTAATAGAGTAAGGTTGAGGAAGATATGTTGAAGGTGGAAAATAGCACTTAAAATTAAAACAATTGAATTTAGGAAACGAGGACAAGTAATGAAGTTAACAAAAATGGTTATTAATAATTTTAGATCTTTTGGGGAGTGTCAAGCAATTAACTTTAATAATCAAACTGTACTGATAGGGAATAATAGTTCAGGAAAGACAACTGTATTACAGGCATTGAGTAAATTATTTTCAGATAAACAAAGTGATAGAATCATTCGAAAAAGTGATTTTCATTTACCAAAAGGGTTAAGACCTGGTGAAAACACAAGAAATCTTTTTATAGAAACTATTTTTGAGTTTGATGAACTTGATGGAACTGTCTATGGACCAGCCATTCCAACATTTTTCGAGCACTTTACAGTTTCTCAAGATGGTGCAAAACCTTTTTTACGAATCAGATTAGAATCTTCCTGGGAAGATGATGGAACAGTTGAAGGAAGTGTTGATACTCAAATCTATTATATTTCATCTGATGAAGAAATCATTAAAGATGAGGACAGGCATCGTGCTCCTAGAAATGATTTAGATAAAATTAGGGTACTTTATGTACCAGCTTCAAGAACTCCTGAGAAGGAGTTGGGGAATGCTTCTGGTAGTATGTTAAGTAGGTTAGTAAATAGTATAAATTGGACTGAAGATGAAATAAAGGAAATTACCGATAAAATTGGTGAGGTGAATAATACTTTTTTATCTGACAATGGAGCATTAGCTAAGATCAACCAAGGGATTCAAAAATCGTGGGTACTGTATCATGAAGATAAACGATTCTCTCAGGCAGAGTTAACTATTAATTCTTCTGAGTTGGCGGTAGCCCTCAGACAGATCGACTTAAAATTTTCACCAACAACTACTGAAGAAGCATTTACGGTTTCGGATTTAGGAGATGGATTAAGATCTATCTTTTATTTTTCACTTGTTAATTCGATACTTGATATTGAATTAACAATTACAAAAGATCGTGAAGAGAATCCTGATAATCCAAGATTTAAGTTGGTTCCTCCAATACTAACTATCTTAGCAATAGAGGAACCGGAAAATCATATTGCTCCTCATCATATTGGAAAACTCGTAAAAAGATTCAAACAATTAAGTAATAATGATAACTCTCAAGTAATTTTAACGTCACATTCTCCAGCAATTGTAAAAAGGATTTCACCAGAAGATTTGAAGTATTTAAGAATTGACAATAATGGCAGAGTTTGCCAAACCACTATTTCTGATATAAAGCTACCTCAAGCTATTGATGAATCTTATAAATACATTAAGGGAGCAATTCAAGCTTATCCTGAACTATATTTTACCAAGTTAGTAGTTCTAGGTGAAGGTGATAGTGAGGAGCTACTATTACAAAAGTTTTTTGATTTACTTGGACGGGAAATTGATAGTTCTCAGATTTCAGTGGTCCCTTTAGGAGGTAGGCATGTTAACTATTTTTGGAAATTATTGACTGCTCTCAAAATTCCTTATATTACCATATTGGATTTTGATAATGAGAGATATGGAGGTGGTTGGGGAAGAATAAAATACATTTCTCAACATCTGTATGAGCTGAACACAGAGTTTCAAGAATGGTTCAATACTCAGGAACTTGATTTTAATGAAATTGGGTCACGAGGGTGTGAATCAATAGGAGCTAAACGTCTGATTAATTGGTTTAATAAACTCGAAGAATTTAATGTCTACTTTTCATCGCCTTTAGATATTGATTTCTTGATGCTACAACATTATAAAGACCATTATCTGAATACTTTATCCACAATAGAAGGACCAGTTGTTTCATATAATGATTCGGATGGAAGTAGTAAAAAAGTGAAATTGAGTGATTTAGACTGTCTTGATAGATTGCAGTTAGAAGGTTTCAACAAACGTAAAGAGGAAGCAATAAGAGCTACTTTAAAAGATAAGAGTGGGTCAGGTGATAGTTTTACTGAAGAGGAAAAGGAACTAATGATTTGGTATCAATATTTCTTTTTAGGTAGAGGAAAACCAACAACTCATATGCAATTTTTATCATCTATTAGCGATGATGAATTAAAAAGATTTCTACCTCCTGTGTTTGAAAAAATGGTTAAACGTGCTGAAGAATTACTTGGAGATATTGAACATGATGAGGAGTGAAGAGTGGCATCCTAAAGGAGATATTGATTTAGAGGAGGCTGCTTTAGGAGCTGTCAAGGATGTGACCAACAGTCTAGTCATTGCTGGACCCGGTGCGGGAAAAACTGAATTATTGGCTCAAAAGTTAGACTATCTTTTCTCTACAAATAAATGTATTTCTCCGAAAAAAATTTTAGCACTAAGTTTTAAGACAGACGCCGCATCAAACTTGAAAGAAAGAGTGAAAAAACGGTATGGTGAGGAGTATGCTTCTCGATTTACCTCTTTAACCTACTCAGCATTTGAAAAGAGAATTTTAGATCAGTTTAGAAATGCTCTCCCTGAAGATATAAGACCAGCAAGAGACTACTTGATTGATGATTGGGATGTTATAAAAGAAACACTTTATGAAAATGACATTAATGTTCATGGGATGAGAATGTCAGATATAAGAAGTTATGTCGAAAACATCATACTTAACGATGGGTATAATCACAAGTTTAAAACTGACTTATTAAAAGGAGCACTGGATAATAAGCCTGTTCTCCTTTATAGACAAATAACTAAGTTGGCTACTCATATAATAGATACAAACGAATATATTCGTAAAGCGCTTCAAATGACATACGATTTTGTATTTCTAGATGAATTTCAGGATACTACATATGCCCAGTATAATTTATTAAAAACTTGTTTTTTAGGTTCGTCTTGTAAATTAACAGCAGTTGGAGATAATAAGCAAGCCATTATGAGATGGGCAGGTGCGAATCCTGATATTTTTCCAGACTATATTCAAGACTTTAATTCAAATGAATATCAATTGTTGATGAATCACCGTTCTGTACCTAAACTTGTAGAATTTCAAAAAGAGGTTCATCAGATATTAAATAGTAATCACAGTTCTATTCAGACAAATAATTATCCAGAATTTCAAGAGGGTGAAATAACATTATTTGAATTTGAAAATGAAAGTTTAGAAGCTGAGTTAATTGCAAATGATATAGAATCAAAAATTCAAGGAGGTATACGACCATCAGAAATTTGTATCCTAGCAAAACAGAAGGTTGATGATTATAGTTCAAAATTGATAACTACATTAAGCAGTAAAGGGATTAAAGCAAGAATTGAAAATGAATATCAAGAGCTTTTAAAAGACCCTACTTGTAACCTATTATTAGATTTAATATCATGCAGTCAAGGAAAACGAGATCCTTTAATTTGGGAAAATATTAGTAATTTTTATGGAAATATCAATGGAATAGATGAATTTACTGATGAATTAATTTTAGCAAAATCCTATAAGGAGATTGACAATATAGTTAGCGATATTACTTACCTAATTTCAAATTTTATTCCCAATGAAGAAGGTATGCTAAAATTAATTGATTGTATTATTGAAAAAATAGATGAAAAAAGAATTATTTCCAATTTTTCAACATACAATGGAAAAAGTGACCTAGATATCATTGTCAAGAACTTTTCAAAGTTATTATACAAAGAATATTCTCAAACACAAGGTGAATGGCTAGATATAGTCTCTAGTTTCAAGGGTGAAAACTCAATTCCAATTATGACTATCCATAAGAGTAAAGGATTAGAATATGAGGCAGTTTATTTTTTAGGGCTGGAGGATTCTGCATTCTGGAGTTTTAATGATCAACCAGAAGAAGATAAAAGTGCGTTCTTTGTCGCACTTTCAAGAGCAAAAAGTTATCTAATCTTTACGTACTGTAAATTGAGAAATAATAGGTCGCAAAACAATAGAAAGATTAATGAAATCTATTCATTACTGATTCAATCTAGTTTAGTTGATGTTGTTGATTAATAATGATTAAGGTATAGGAATTAATTTTTTTAAATAAACTAATTCCTATGCCTTGTATTGCATGTTTGAGTAGTTGAAAATGTGATAGTAGATTATCAAGATATACTTTTTTGAAAACTTTTTAATAACTTAATTAAGTTTAGTTCAGTTAAGTTTTTTTCATTTTCTTGACTATTATAGTCAGGATTTTTTTGTTTCGCCTTTTTAAAGTACAAATTCAAATCTTTTTTTGAAACGACTAGTTGCTTCATTATCTCTTCTATTGAAAAATTACTTTTTATTAAGTTGTGAGTCTTTCCCAATTCTATTTTATCATCATAAATTACTATATTATTTTTAAATCTATCTAAAGGATATTTTTCGAGACCAGGTATTGAAGAAAATACTTTCAGCAATTGGTACTTTAAAGTATTTTTGTATAAACAGTGATAATAAATAGTCTCCTGATAATCTATTTTAAAACTTTCTACTTCAGGGGAAGGGACTAGACAATTACCTTGATCTAAATACATAGCCATACATTCGTCAATTGTAAGATGACGATATCGAAGTTGTACTAATTGCCAATCAATATTAGTCTGATATTGATTTAAACTATAAGGCATAGTTTTGACACGATTTGCATCATCGTCGGTAAGTTTAATATAAAAATCGGGATTAGGATTATAAATAAAAAATCTTCCGTCTTCATTTTCAATGAAGAACCAATTTTTATAGTCTTTTAAAACATGAAAATACTGCTCTTTGATATTTAAGTCAGTATGATTAAACTTTTGAAACAACTTATTTATTAACTCAAAAGGAGCAGAGGAGTCTTTAGGAGTATTTATAGGGCCATTTCTAGCATATATTAATCCTTTTGGTAATGCAGTATCTTTCTTAGGCTTATAATCTTTTGTTAAAAATACAGGAACTTTATCTGTATCATGAATAATTAAGATGTCAATTTCTTTGTTGTCTATAGTTTCAGTTTGTATGCTAATTTTAATTTGATTATTTGTTGATATAAAGAGTTTATGTAGTAAATCTGTTAGATCTTCTTCATTTCTTCTATTATCATCATTGTTTACACCGATTATATCTAAAGTGATATTATCAATTCCAAAGATGATATAACAATCTTCGTGGTGTGATGTATTGACAAAATTTAAGATATCACGCACCAATTCAGTTTTTGAATGATGCCATTTTTGTTTAAAATCATGAAACTCATCTTCGGGGGTATTCAATAGTAAATGTATTTGATCTAGACTCAGCATTTTTATTTCTCCAAATATTAGTTTACAGAAATTTTATCATAGAATCAGAGAAAGTCAATCATAACTATATTAGCTGTGATACCTTTTCCAAATCTTCCCTGTTATCCTAATATCATTCATAGAAAATCAATTTTTGATTTTCTATGGGGGTTTGGGGGCGAAGTCACCAAGTTTTCTTATCGTTGGCTGTCAAAACTAGAAGGTTTTGATAGGCTGGCGATATGATTTTTGGGATATTGTGGACACAATATCTGAGCTCGCAAAGCCTTACAAAAATGTTGAATCTATTTTGAAAAATGTACTGACAGTGTCTGTAAGCTTACATTGTCAGTACAGGTATCGATGAGGGTGGAAAAGTCATATGAAAAGAGATATACGTAGTATTCGGAAACAATTTCGCTTAACAGAAACAGAAGAAAAACAAATACTAGATTTAATGAAAGAGAAAGGAGAGGATAATTTTTCTGATTTTCTCCGTAAAAGCTTACTATTGTCTGATGGACAAAAACAGATGGAAAAATGGTTCAACCTTTGGAAAAAACAAAAGTTGGAACAAATTAGCCGTGATGTTCATGAAGTATTCATAATTGCTAAAACAAATCATCAGGTTACTCACGAAAATGTTTCTATTTTGTTAACTTGTATTCAGGAATTAATTAAAGAGGTAGAAAAAACAGGTCCTCTTAGTGAAGATTTTCGTAACAAATACATGAGGTAGTAGAGTGGAGCACCGATATAGAACAAATTTAAAAAAAGTCTTTCTATCTGATTTAGAATTAGTCAAATTGAATGAAAATATCTCAAAAAGTAACTGCTTATCATTCTCAGAATATGCTAGACGAACTCTACTAGATCCTGGTATGAATTTTATCACCATTGATACAAATAGTTATCAAGATTTGATTTTTGAATTAAAACGAATCGGAAATAATATTAATCAAATAGCCAGAAGCATAAATTATTCGAACTTAATAACGGAAGTTGAATTAGATGAATTGAGAAAAGGTATAGAAGAGTTAATAGTAGAAGTGGAGAAAGATTTTCTTATCCAATCTGAAAAATTGAGGAAATTTTATGGTCATCACTAAACACTTTGCGATACATGGAAAAAATTATCGTTGTAAATTAATTAAATATATTTTGAATCCAAGTAAAACAAAAAACCTAACACTAGTTTCAGATTTTGGTATGAGAAATTATTTAGATTTTCCAAGTTATAAAGAACTAGTGAAGATGTACAATGATAATTTTTTAAGTAATGATACTCTTTATGAATTTCGTTATGATAGGCGAGAAGTAAATCAACGAAAAATTCATTCTCATCACATCATTCAGTCCTTTTCTCCAGATGACCATCTCACTCCTGAACAAATCAATCGGATTGGTTATGAGACAGTTAAAGAGTTGACAGGAGGTATATTTCGTTTCATTGTAGCAACTCATGTGGATAAAGATCATATCCACAATCACATCATCCTAAATTCAATTGATCAGAATTCTGATAAAAAGTTTCTATGGGATTATAAGGCAGAACATAATCTACGAATGGTTTCTGATCGTCTTTCAAAAATTGCAGGGGCAAAAATTATAGAAAATCGTTATTCGCATCGTCAGTATGAAGTCTATCGCAAAACAAATTACAAATATGAAATAAAACAACGAGTATATTTTCTAATCGAGAACTCGAAAAATTTTGAAGATTTCAAGAAAAAAGCAAAAGCTTTACATTTAAAAATTGATTTTAGACACAAGCATGTTACTTTTTTTATGACTGATTCAAATATGAAGCAAGTCGTACGTGATAGTAAATTGAGTAGAAAACAACCTTATAATGAAACTTATTTTAAGAAAAAGTTTGTTCAAAGGGAAATCATAAACATCTTAGAATTTTTACTTCCGAAAATGAAGAATATGAATGAATTGGTTCAACGAGCAGAATTTTTTGGATTAGAAATAATTCCTAAAGAAAAACATGTTCAATTTAAATTTGATGAGATTATGATTTCAGAGCAGGAATTGGTAAAAACGAATCTGTATAGTGTTAGTTATTTTCAAGACTATTTTAATAACAAAAATGAAACTGTTGTCTTAGATAATAAAAATTTAGTTGAACTTTACAATGAAGAAAAGCTAATTAAAGAAAAAAAGTTGCCGACAGAAGAGGTGGTATGGAAATCCTATCAAGATTTCAAGAGAAATAGGGATGCAGTTCATGAGTTTGAGGTAGAGTTGAATCTTAATCAAATAGAAGAAGTAGTAGACGATGGAATGTACATTAAGGTACATTTTGGCATCCGACAAGAAGGACTTATTTTTGTACCAAATATTCAAATCAATATGGAAGAAGAAAAAGTTAAAGTATTTCTCAGAGAAACTAGTTCTTACTATGTATACCATAAAGATTCAGCAGAAAAAAATCGCTTTATGAAAGGTAAAACTTTGATTAGGCAATTTAATCTTCAGTATGAACCGCAGTATATGTATAGAAGAATTCCTCTTAGCAAAATTAAAGAAAAAATTGAACAATTAGATTTTCTTATATCAGTGGAAAATAGTCCGAATGCTTTTGAAGATATAACCAAGGATTTCATTGCCCAAATATCATATCTAGAGAATATGATTAAACAAGTTCAAAATAAAATTAATGATTTAACTAGTTTAGAGGAAGTATTGTTGAAAGATACGACAAATAGTTCTAGCAATTTAGAAAATAGTATTCAAGGTAAAAGTTCAGTAGATACAATAGAGAAGGATTTATACATATATAAAGGAAAGATTGAAACACTGAAGGAACAACATAGAGAAGCAATAAATTTATTTGAAATGTTTAATAAAACAATAAAGAAATATAAGAAAAAACAAAATACGAAATCCATTAAGGAAAATGAGATACATTTAGAGTAAATAGTTTCCTAAAAAGTATATATAGAATAGTTTCATGTGCCAATTTGTCACATATTTAAAAATAAGAAAATAACTATATTATACTTGTTTTAGGAGACATTGGATGTTGAAAAGGATTAGAGATTTACGCGAGGATACTGATTTGACACAAGAGTATGTTGCAAAAACAATCTTAAATTGTACAAGATCAGCGTATTCTAAAATGGAATCAGGTACCAGATTAATCTCTATAGATGACCTTATCAAACTTGCAGATTTTTATAATGTAAGTTTAGATTACCTTGTAGGTCGAGTGGATAATAAAGAAGACCATTACTCCACAAAGTATTAGGTTAAGAAAGCACATTGACAATTGAATAGTCCAAAATGGTACTTTCCTCATTTGTGGAGCAGTTTTGAATGGCTCGCGATGATAAGAGCGATATTAAAACCATCAATAAAATAGAGCGATACTTTATATGCCATGATACAAATGATATACAATGATACTTCTGACCGTTCATGTTGAATGTGTAAGCTTGTTGGAGAAACGTAGTTAATCCTCAAAAGGTTCCCCAAACCTTTTGAGTCCCGCAAACGCATCATGTTGAGACAATTGTGTTGCTTTCCAAACTAGATTCTAAGAAATATATTAGTGTGGAACTTCCGATGTATATTGATTTAACGAGTGCTGAAAGTAAGACAACATATAAACAAATTCAAAACTATGTTTTTGAAATGTTTGGGTTTAAAGTATCGACACTTTATATTGCACAAGTGAAGAAAAAGCATAGTTTAGAGGTTAGGGAACACTATAATATTTCAAAAAATGAGAATCAGAAAGTTCCACAGTGTCCAATTGAAAAGGAAGAAGCTATTTTGGATGCGTTTAAGCATTTTAAGATGTTGTAATATTAAAACAATAGGGGGATTATAGACAGTGGCTAATATTGAAAGTATTAAACAAAAAATACTACAACTGGATGCAGGTTCATTTCAAAATCTTTGTGATTCTTATTTATATAAAACGGGCTATCCGAGTATAGTATCTCTTGGTGGAGAAGCAGGTACACGTAAGACTACTTTAGGTACACCTGATACATATTTTATTGCATCAAATGAAAAGTATGTTTTTGTTGAATACACAACTCAAAGGACAAACTTATTTGCAAAAATTAGGGATGACCTTGAAAAATGTCTTGATACAGCAAAGATAGGTGTTCCATATGACAAAATCTCTGAAATTATTTATTGTCATACTTCATCAAACCTTACACCCTTTCAAGATAGTGAAGTAAAAAAACTGTGTGAAGATGTTGGAATTAAGCTTGTAATTATTGGAATTGATAAGCTTGCAGAAGATATATATCTTTTCCATCATAATCTTTCACGTGATTTTTTGGGAATATCAATAAGTACAGATCAAATTCAATCATATGATGAATTTATTAATAGTTACAATGCAAATAGAATGGCTGCTCCAATTGACACTAAATTTCTATTCAGAGAAAAAGAATTTCAAGATATCATCAATGCTTATCTTAAAGTGGATGTTGTTATACTTAGTGGTTCATCAGGTACGGGGAAAACACGTTTAGCTTTGCATTATGTAAAAAAACATACAGATGCTAAGAATGAAAAGATTTACTGTATTCATAGTAATGCATTACCAATATACGAGGATTTAAAACTTTTTTTAGATAAACCAGGAGATTATTTTCTTTTTATTGATGATGCCAATCAATTGTCAGGACTGCAGCATATTATCCGATACATTAGTATGAAATCAGAGGGATATAATGTAAAAATACTTATTACAGTAAGAGATTATGCACTTCAAAAAGTGATAAACGATGTTCGAGCAATCACTTCTTATGAAATTGTGAATGTAAATGTATTTTCAGAGAATGAAATTAAGGAATTACTTGAAGCGTCATTGGGCATTTTGAATTCAGAATATCAAGAACGAATTATAAGAATTGCAGAAGGAAATACTCGTATTGCTATACTTGCTGGGAAAGTAGCATGCAGTTCAAATCGTTTGGAGTCTATTGATGATGTGTCACAATTATATGAAGATTATTATGGTTCTAATTTAGAAAATAATCAATTTTTTATAGACAAAAATCTGTGTATAACTTCTGGTATAATTGCTTTTCTTGAAGCAATTCATTTAGATTATATTGATGCACTTTTACCAATTTTACAGGAAAAAGGGTTAAATCGAGATAGTTTTATTGAAAATATCCGTATGCTTCACGAGCGGGAGATTGTCGATATTTGTAATGATAAAGCTGTTCGTTTTTCTGATCAATGCTTGTCTAATTATTTGTTAAAATATATTTTCTTTGACAAAAAATTACTTAGTTTGTCGAAAATGATTAAAGCTTGCTTTTCAAGTTACAGAGAGAGAACTGTATCTTCTGTTAATACGTTACTTAATATTTTTAAAAATAAGGCACTTTTAAATTTTGCTGAGAAAGAAATAAAGTTATTATGGGATGAATTATCAACAGAAAAATCGCCAATCTTCTTTGAATTTGTAAAAGTCTTTTTTCGCATTAATCCTACGGAAACACTTTTGCTCTTGCAAAATGAAATTGAATCTGAAGAAAGAGTGATTTGTGAATGGATTGATATAGATACTGAAAAAAGAAAAAATTATCAACATGTGGAAAATGATATCATTAAAATTCTTGGTGGATTTGCAGATATGACTGATTTGCCAACCGCTTGTGATTTGTTTTTTCAATATTATCTAAAGCGACCAGATTTATTTATGGAATTTTACCATGCAGTTAATATATATTTTGGTATTCAGAGGGCTTCTTTTCGTAATAGTTTTTATACTCAAATAACTTTTTTTGAAAAAATAATAGAATATTCAAATAATTGGAAACAAGAATTTATTGTAATATTTTTTTTTGCAGATAGCAGAAAAATTTCTGAAGTTAAATTTTTCTCCAGCGGAGGAAGGACGAAAGAATGCAATAACCATATATCAGATTCCGCTAACTATATCTAAAGATGTTGAAAAATATCGTGAGTTCATTTGGGAATCGTTAACTTCTTTGAGTAAAATTGAAAAGTATAGAGAAAAAGTTAGGGGAATTCTTAGTTCTTATGGTGGCATTGTTGACGATATAAGCATTCCTGTTTTACAATTTGATTTAAAATATATTGAATTAATTTTGAAGTTAAATTTTCCACCAGATAAATTGGCAAATTGCCTTTTAGCAGACAAAATAGTGCAAGTTTTTAGCAGAATGAATTATTCTTGTGAATCCTTGTTTTCTGAATATTTTGAAGGAGAGGGCTTTCAATTATATTGTCTTCTTAAAGGACCAGATTATAAAGAAACTGGTTATGAAGAAAATAGAAAACAAAAGCAGCAATCAATTAATCATTACACTTTGAATTGTGATTTACAGATATTTAAGAAGTTAATTGATGTTTGCAACGGTATTTCTGAGCTAGATAACCATTCATATTGGGAGGTCGGTGAAGGATTAGGCATTGCCTTTGATGCTATTTCCGATAAAGCAGATTGGTATGTTGATGCAATTAAATATTATATCAAAAACGATACACCAAACAATTTACATCCATACCATCTAGTAGACAATTTATTTTCATTATTATCCGATTCAGAAGTGTATGAAATTATTATTAGTGAAGAATATAGTCAGAAAAATGCTTGGACATATGCATATTATCATGAATTACCGCTGGGATTA
This sequence comes from Streptococcus mitis, assembly GCF_946188375.1. Taxonomy (GTDB): domain Bacteria; phylum Bacillota; class Bacilli; order Lactobacillales; family Streptococcaceae; genus Streptococcus; species Streptococcus mitis_CX. Next base: position 229,572 of record NZ_CAMHUS010000001.1, on the reverse strand, counting down.
ATTACAGATAAACATTTACAAGGACTTTATGATTTTTTGAAAGATACTTCTGACAGATATATTACCTCATCATCAATGCGTGATATAGATTTTCTGGATAAGTATAATGCAATAGATGAATTAGCATTAATAGAAGGTTGCAAAATTATTTTGGATAAAAAAGAGTATTCCTATTTTATTGTGGATATTTATTTTGGCTTGTTATTTAATTATCATCATAATACACCAAGGGAAGTGATTCAAAAATTTAATTGCAATTTAGAATTGCTTGAAGAAATATACTATGCTATGTTGTCATATGATAAAGATCATGATTATGACGGACAATTTTTGAAGGAAATATATTCGGTTAGACCTTCTATACTGGACAAATATATAGATTATTTAATAAATAGTAACTCCTTTAGCGACCATCAAGAAAAGCATTGTTGCTTTTTTGATTTGGACGATTTTGTAGAAATATATAATAAAATCTTTGAGCAGTTGATAAGAAACTATCAATATTCTAGGTTGTCAGTACCGTATTTTTTAGAATCTTTATTATTGCCAAAGCAAAATGAGAAAAAGCTGTTAGAAAGACAAGATATGTGGATTCGACAATGTATTCAACGATTCTGCAATGATAAAGCAAAAATGTATTGCCTATTTTCAGTTGTGTCAAAATTAGAGATCAAAAGAAAAAAAGAGTATATCTTGCTCTTTCTTGAGAATAATCCGTTGTTTGAAGACTTTGAAAAAATACCATTAACACCTACTTCTTGGAGTTGGTCAGGTAGTGTAGTACCTATGTATTCAGCTTGGATTGAATTTCTCGAATCATTGTTACCAAATTTTATAGGTTTAAAGTGGATAAAACATAAAAACTATATTGAAACAAAAATTGATGATTTACAAAAACAAATCGAAGCGGAGCAGATAGACGAGATTTTAAGAGGATGATTTATAAATACAAAAATACTGTATAAATATATAAGTAAAACTATCTGTGAATTGACATTTCATGATGGTTTAACCTACAAATAAATTTATCTAAATCTTATTTAAGGTTTAAAAAATATTATGGATGTTGGAGATGTTATTAAGACTGGTTTGGACAATGATGAGCAAGTTGCATATGTATGATTGCTGGTGCGATCATAGTCAGTCAATAATAAAATGATATGTTTTAAGAAAAATTATAATTTCAAAACGTGAATAAACTTGTTTAAACTTTATGTATCTTTAGAAAGTGTGTTAACTTGAAAGAACAAATTTTTTTGATGGGTGGGAATCCCCCAATAAAGAAACATAGCATTGTTGATAAAATTGTATTATCAAGCAAGATTGAAAGAATTGTTATTTTTACAGTTTTTCGAGATAATTGGCAACCCTATATGAAAAAGTACACGGAAGTTTTCCAAAGTCAATTTCCTAATCTAAACACTGATTACTTACTTTTGGACACTGAGCAGATTGATTTTGATATCTATTTAGATGCTGATCTAATCATCATCGGTGGAGGAAATACGGAAAAATATATATCTACTTATGTCAATCAGGAGTTCAAAAATTATATCGATCATATGCTTAATAAAGGGGCAAAAGTTATAGGGTTTTCTGCAGGAGCCCTATTATTAGGAGAAAAAGTCTATGTCTCACCTAATGATAATTTAGATCATCAGATAAAGATAAAAAATGGATTAGGAGTCTTTAGTCAGTTTTTAATTAGTGTCCATTATGATTCATGGAATGATAAAGCAAATAAGGATAGAGCTGAAGAACTCGTTAATGTTCCCATAATTCCACTAAATGATCATTCATGTCTTGTATTAGATAAACTTGGAAACATTATTGAGAAAATTGACTAGTTTTAATCATGCGAATCTGAATCTACGAAACTAAAGTATTGACGAAATGAATAATGAAAAGCCTTGATTGTAAGGCTTTTTTGTGTTTTTATGATAGAATATAGGTAGTTATAATCGAGAGCAACTAAGAAGCAGTAAAAAAATATTATACGTAGAATAATCAAGATTAGGAAGATAAAATGACAGAAATTGACAAAAAGAATTTAAAAAATTATCTTTATTATACATTTGGAATTACTTATATAGCTTGGGGGTTTCTTGCTCTATTTACACAATCTCATATTTTTGGATTAGAGACGTTTATAGGGAGAATATTACATATAGTTGGTGCACTTGGACCAGCTATTGCAAGTGTGTTTTATTTGAAAAGTAATAATATAAAATTTAAACATTTTGTATTTAATAAGAAAGAAAATAGTAGTATTTATTTCACTATTCATTTGTTAGCAATTTTGATACTATTCTCTGTATCTTCCTTAGAATTAAACGGAGTATCCATTTATCTGATGCCACTATTCTTTATACAATTAATTTTTTTTGGTGGTGGACATGAAGAATTAGGATGGAGAGGTATATTACAACCGTTACTTGATAAAAAATATACTTATTGGCAATCTAATTTGATTGTAGGATCAATTTGGGGAATTTGGCATCTGCCTTTATGGTTTATAGTTGGAGAAAGCCATCAAGGATTTCCTTTTATTTTATTTTTTATATATACATTATTTTTAAGTTTTGTTTTAGGGCTTCTTTATCGTCAAACGAAATCTGTGGGGTACTGTCTATTATTTCATGCGTTCGCAAATTTGTTAAATCTCTATTTTGTGTTAAAAATTAATGTTATTTTTATCATCATTTTTATTGGTTATTTGATTTATACAATATTGGCTAGTAATAGAATTAGTAAGGAAAAGTAATTTTAACTTTAGATTAGTATATCCATTATTGAAAGTAACGATTGGCTAATTAGATGATCTATGTTAGAGAATTATCTATTATAATTTAAAGTGGAGTGATGAATGTCGTTTCTTTTGGAACTGGAGAAAATCTTTCCGTTCCACAGTATCATTTTAAAATGATTTTCAATGCCTTTTGTTTATTAGTATAAAAGAAGAATATTAACACACGTTGAGGCGGTATCACTGCTTATTCAAACTGATTTAACAAGTATTTATCTAGTGAAAGTCCTACAGCAAGGAGTTTAAACATGAAATTCCATGAATTTGGTGATAAGAATTTGCCTCCTATTATACTGATACATGGTGGTGGCAGTTCTTGGTGGAATTATCTTTGTCAAGCACGAATCTTGTCAAAAGAATACCGTATTATTCTACCAACTTTGAATGGCCACGGCGAGGAATATCAATTTGATTATGTTTCTACTGAAGATTCTGCATTGGAGATTCTAGACTATATCAAAGCAAACTGTGGTGGGAAATTGTTTGCAATCGGTGGTGTTTCACTTGGTGGTCAAATTGCCATGGAGCTTTTGTCTTTAGACAGTGAAATTGCTAAGAAGGCCATCATAGACGGAAGCCTCTGTATTCCTCAACCAAGTTTAGCTAAAATCAGCATTTTTCTAGTGTCTCTATTTGGTAAACTAATGTTCAATAAATTCTCTTGCAAACTTCAGTTAAGCATGATGAACAAACTCTATCCTAAACTGGTTTATCCAGAGGAAATAAAAGCTTATTATTTGGAAGATTTGCCAAGGACGCCTGTCAAAACATTGGTGACAATTTACAAAACCTATATGGGGCGTTACAAGCTCAAGAACACGATTTCTGCAAGCAAGGCGCAGGTTCTTTATATTTATGGTGAAAAAGAATTGAACTGTGTGAAAGCATCAGCGAAATTATTTCATCAGCTAAATTCAAATACAATTTTGTATGAAGCAAAGGGCTATAATCACGGCTATTTATCAGCTTACCAGCCTCATGAGTGGATTAATTTGGTGGTGCCATTTTTAAAGAGTGATTCATTAGAAATGTTTAACGAATCTGATATGCCATAAGGAGGAAACGGATGCTAGAAGCAATAGTTGGAGACATTGTAGACTCTGTTTAAGAATGGAACAATATCAAAACGAAGGATTTTCCTTTATTTCTTGAGGATTGTTTTTCATGGATGATACGGTAAGTCCGAACCGTTGAATGTGTAATCTTGTTAGTGAAACGTAGTAATCCTCAAAATAATGAAACTAAAACTCCATTATTTCGTTATGACAACCTAAATTGATTTTAAGGAGGTGTTATATTGATAGAAAGCAGACCTGAGTTTGATAAAATCGCATCCTTTGATGAGTTTAATAAATACTATTGGTATCGTGATGAACTGTCACAGATATGCAAGTCATTAGGACTTGAATATAGAGGGACAAAACAGGAACTAAATGATATTATTGAGCAGTACTTTAAGGGGAAGTTGATTAAAAAGTCATCAATAAAAAGGAAAAAGAAACAAGTAGAAGTTATTAGCTTAGATACAGCCTTGTTTGAATGTGGATTCTCTTTTAACACTCACTTTAGAGAATATTTCTCAACTTTAACAGGTGTTTCGCCATTTAAATTTACTGCTGATATGGCTACAGCTTGGAGAAAAGTAAAAAGAGAAAATGATTTGAGTTTTACAATCCAAGATATGCTAAAAGTCTATTATGGAAATTCAGATTATGCTAAGTATGATCATTCGGTTTGTCAATGGAATCAGTTTTTAAAGGATTTCTGTGCAGACGAAAATAGTCGAACCTACTCGAACAAACTAAAAGTAGCTTCTATTCTTTGGAAAGAAGTCCGAGACTCAAAGAATGAAAAAGTTTATTCAAAGAATCTTTTGACTGAATATGCTGACAAAATAAAAGAGTATGGTAAGTAAAAATGTCAGTTTTAGCTAATAGTTCACAAGGAGGAATCTTATGCTAGGAGCAATTATTGGAGATATTGTCGGTTCTGTTTACGAATGGAACAATATCAAAACGAAGGACTTTCCTTTATTTCGGAAGGACTGCTTTTTTACAGATGACACGGTTATGACCTGTGCTGTTGCAGAAGCAATTATGAATGGTGGACAAAAAGACGACTTCATTGACGCCATGAAGAAATATGGCAGAATGTATCCGGATGCTGATTACGGTGCTCGGTTTAATGCATGGCTAAAGAGCGATAACCGTGATCCTTATAATAGCTTTGGGAATGGATCAGCTATGCGTGTTTCTCCATGTGCTTGGGTCATGGACTGTGATGTCTATGAGAGAACCGGTACGTGGCCATCGTCTAGAGGACTTGCGAGTCTTTCTGCAGAGGTAACTCATAATCATCCAGAAGGTGTCAAAGGCGCTATGGCTACAGCTGATGCTATCTTTCTGTGTCGTTTTTACTTTGGTGATTATTGTAGAGAATACGAGCAACCAATTAATGACAATCATACAGAATGTAAAAGACGGATTAAGAATTATATAGAGAAGACATACGGCTACAATCTATCTCAAACTTTAGATGAAATCCGTCCTAACTATCGTTTTAACGAAACATGTCAAGAAACGGTCCCTCAAGCCATTATCGCCTTTCTTGAGAGTACAGATTTCGAAGATGCGATAAGGAATGCCATCTCACTTGGTGGTGACAGTGATACTCTAGCTGCAATTACTGGCAGCATAGCAGAGGCAGCTTATGGTATTCCTGATTGGATAAAGGATGAGGCCTATTCTTACTTGGATGAACCCTTAAAGGATGTAGTTAGGCGATGGGAAAATAGAATAAAATCATATTAATCTCCAGTACGTCAGATTTCTCTTTTCTGTATTTTCATTGTATAATAGGATTACATTTACTTGCATACGACGAAATGTAAACATTTCTATTTAAAATTAAGGAGAAATTAATGAAAAAGGTAATGTTAATTATCAACCCTACTTCTGGTGGGGAAAAGGCTTTGGATTATAAAGAAAAGCTGGAGAATAAAGCAAAAGAATATTTTGAGCACGTAGAAACCAAAATTACCGAAAAAGCTCTGGATGCAACACATTTTGCTGAAGAAGCTTCTCGTGAGCAGTACGATGCAGTGGTTGTTTTTGGTGGTGATGGAACTGTCAATGAAGTTATTTCAGGTATTGCTGAGAGAGACTACATTCCTAAGTTAGGGATTATCCCAGGCGGTACGGGTAACCTCATTACAAAACTGTTGGAAATCAATCAAGACATCGATGGCGCGATTGATGAACTGGATTTCAACTTAACCAATAAGATTGATATCGGTAAAGCGAATGACAATTATTTTGGTTATATCTTTAGTATCGGTTCTCTTCCTGAAGCGATTCACAATGTTGAAATCGAGGACAAGACAAAATTCGGTATTCTAGCCTATGCTGTAAATACCATGAAGTCCGTTATGACGGATCAGGTCTTTAACATTAAGGTTGAGACAGAAAATGGAAATTATGTTGGTGAAGCTAGCCATGTTTTGGTTCTCTTGACAAATTACTTCGCTGATAAGAAAATCTTTGAAGAAAACAAAGACGGCTATGCCAACATTTTGATTCTAAAAGATGCTTCTATATTCTCTAAATTATCCGTTATTCCTGATTTACTAAAAGGAGATGTTGTCTCAAATGACAATATCGAGTATATCAGAGCGCGTAATATTAAGATCTCTTCAGATAGTGAATTGGAGTCAGATGTTGACGGCGATAAATCGGATAACCTACCTGTAGAAATCAAAGTCCTATCTCAGCGAGTAGAAGTATTTTCAAAACCGAAAGAGTAGAAGGTAAAAATTAGTTTATTATTCACAACGAAATTAAGTTCTATATCAACGATTGGAGGAGGAATGAATTCTCTATTTGATGAATTTCGAACAATTTGTTCTCAGTTAAACCAAGTCGGAATCACTCCGACGCTCATGGGGTCTTTGGGGGTTGAATACCGATCAAATGAAGAATGGAGGCCGTCTGACATTGACATTCATGTGCCTGGTGATCCTAGAGGTTGGGAAGCACCCGATCATCTCAGAATTTATGAGTGGGACAAGATAATGAAAGTGATGAAACACTTAGGCTACGCCTTAATAGATATTCATGAGCATGAATTCCAAAAAGATTGCCTGAGTGTTGAGTTTGGAAGTATCGATTCTTTACCTGATTTTGCAGGAGTTTCGGAATCGGATATAGAGCTGATTCATCTTGAGAACATCACTTTTCGCGTTCCAAGTTTAGAACAGTTTTTAAGTATTTACAAGGCTTCTTCCCAAGATTCTTATCGAAATGAGCACAATAACAATAAGGATTTTAAAAAAATTGAGTGGCTGGAAAGACATTTGTAAATCATCATTTGAAAAGTAGCAAGTTGTAAGACTGGCTGCTTTTTTATTTATAGAACCAAACCACTAGAATCTACGGACAAGCCTTGAAAATAAAATACGAAAGTAGTATACTAGAATCACAATTATGAAAACGTTTGCGTCTTAAATGCAACCAAGTAAATCAGGAGACAAATTGATGGAATTAAGCGCTATTTACCATAGGTCTGAGTCGGAGTTCGCCTATCTTTATAAGGATAAGAAGATTCATATTCGGATTCGAACTAAGAAAGGGGACATTGAAATCATCAACTTGCACTATGGGGACCCTTTTATTTTTATGGAGGAGTTTTATCAAGATACAAAGAAAATGGCCAAGATAACTTCTGATGCCATCTTTGATTATTGGCAGGCTGAAGTGTCAGTTGACTTTGCACGTATCCAGTATCTCTTTGAACTCACGGATACAGAAGGCCAGAGCATCTTGTATGGCGATAAAGGGTGCGTTGAAAATTCTCTAGAAAATCTTCATGCTATTGGAAATGGATTTAAGTTGCCTTATCTTCATGAGATTGATGCCTGCAAGGTTCCTGACTGGGTTTCAAATACGGTATGGTATCAGATATTTCCTGAGAGATTTGCCAACGGAAATGCTCTATTAAACCCAGAAGGGACTTTAGACTGGGATTCCTCTATCACACCTAATAGTGATGATTTCTTTGGTGGTGATTTACAGGGGATTATTGACCATCTGGATTACTTGCAAGACTTGGGTATTACAGGTCTTTATCTCTGTCCCATTTTTCAATCTACGAGCAATCACAAGTACAATACGACAGATTACTTTGAAATCGACCATCATTTTGGAGATAAGGAGGCCTTTCGGGAGCTGGTCGAACAAGCGCATCAGCGTGGCATGAAAATCATGCTAGATGCTGTATTTAATCATATTGGTTCGCAATCGCCTCAATGGCAAGATGTTATCGAAAATGGTGAGCAATCTGCTTATAAAGATTGGTTCCATATACAACAATTCCCAGTGACAACTGAAAAGTTAGCCAATAAGAGAGATTTACCCTATCATGCTTTTGGTTTCGAGGACTATATGCCTAAGCTAAATACAGCCAATCCAGAGGTCAAGAATTATCTTTTAAAGGTTGCGACTTATTGGATTGAAGAGTTTGATATCGATGCTTGGCGTTTGGATGTGGCTAATGAGATTGACCATCAGTTTTGGAGGGATTTTCGCAAGACAGTTCTAGCTAAAAAGCCTGATCTTTATATTTTAGGAGAAGTCTGGCATACGTCTCAGCCTTGGCTAAATGGAGATGAGTTCCACGCGGTCATGAATTATCCTTTATCTGATAGCATCAAGGACTATTTCTTACGAGGAGTTAAGAAGACAGACCAGTTCATCGATGAAATCAATGACCAATCTATGTATTACAAGCAGCAGATTTCAGAAGTTATGTTTAATCTCTTGGATTCGCATGATACAGAGCGAATCTTGTGGACGGCCAATGAGGATGTTCAACTGGTCAAATCAGCCTTAGCCTTTCTCTTTCTACAAAAAGGAACACCGTGTATCTATTACGGAACAGAGTTATCCTTAACTGGAGGTCCAGATCCAGATTGCCGTCGTTGTATGCCTTGGGAACGCGTCTCAAGTGATAATGATATGCTGAACTTTATGAAGAAGCTGATTAATATTAGAAAACAAGCGTTATCAACCATTCAGCATGGTAAGTATAGCCTAAAAGAAATCAAACAAGATGTAGTTGCCTTGGAGTGGAAATACGAAGGACATGTCCTTAAAGTGATCTTTAACCAATCAACAAAAGATTATCTTTTAGAGAAAGAAACCGTAGCATTAGCAAGCAATTGCCGAGAATTGGAGAATCAGCTTGTCATCTCTCCAAAAGGATTTGTGATTTTTTATTAAAGAGCAATTATGAGCGACAGGAAAGTTGTAGTATAGAGAAGATTTTACAAACAGACTATTTGTCGTCTTGCTACAATTGGTATATAATTTAACTTAAAGAAAATAGGAGGACTAATCGAATGGAATTAAAAGATTTTACAGAAAAAGAACAGGAAATGATTAAGAAGGGGCTGACTACGTCTAAGATTAGTGACAAGGAAACTGCTGAAAAGATTCTTGCTCTAGTACCACAAGACTTGATTAAGCGAATCCCATTTTTCGTCAGAAAACATGCTACGACACGCACGATTAAACGCATTTCAATTGAACACCCTGAACTCTACGCTGCAGCTCAAACAAGTGGTGAAATTCCAGAAAAAGAACGCGAAGAGTTACGTCAGATTATCACAACTATCTTTGAACAAAAGATGAACAAGCATAGTATTAAGTAGAGAATGAAAATATATTTTATTGGCGGTTTGGGAAGCAATGTCTATCATAGCAAGGATTTTCTTCAAGAGATAGATTCGCAGGTCTGTTTTCTGAATCCCTATGAAAAGCATCTTCTAGATGAAACAGAATTGAAATCATGGTTTAAAAATGAGATTGTAGAGGAAGAATCTATCTGTCTGATAGGTCATTCTCTTGGAGGAGATTTGGCACGTTATCTTGCATCGGAATTTTATGAAGTGACCAAACTGATTCTTTTGGATGGTGGCTATCTAGATTTAGATAAGATTTTACCTTTAGATACAGAGTTAGAGGAAACAAAAAACTATATTGAATCTCAAGTCGTTTCAGACTTAGCTCTTCTTATTTCTAAAGAAAAATCTGAAGCAAAGCATTGGTCAGAAAATATGGAGAAAGCCGTAAGACAGTCATATCACTGGAATTCTAAGTATAATAGATATGAGTTAGCTATAAAATATGAAAATATAGAAGCGATACTCCGCCTACGGAGGAAAATACAAGCTTTTAAGAGAGAAGTGGGAAATACCTTGTTTATCAGTCCTCGCTATCCTAATGAAGCTACATGGAGAGAGGAAGCCGTAAAAGAATTGCCAGACTATTTTGATACTATTTTTCTAGAGAACTATGGCCATGAGCTTTATACTGAAGCACCTAGAGAAATCGCTAGTCTAATTAATGAGTGGCTCGCTTATTCTCAATGAGCTACTTGCATTACTTAAAATGTTATAAGATTTAAATCTAAAAATTATTAATACTCAGATAACAAAAAACGAACAGGCTCTTTTTCTGTCATTCAGAAGAGAACTTGTTCGTTTTGTTTTTTATGTTTTTATCTCGTTTTTTAAAACACGCGATACACATAAGGATTTTCTGGTTTATCGACTTTTGTAAAGCTATCGATTTCCAAGGTTGGGAGGTTTTGTTTGAGTTCTTTATGGTAGTGATTGACCAGTTTTCCTTTGGCTGTTATCCAGGTGTTATTCTCATACTGACGGGTATTTCCCTTGGTCAGCAATCCATAGACACCTGAATCCGCGATACAGTGAATAATGCCGAAGCGGAATAGAAATTGGCTATTGGCATGACTGGGGTCGTTATAGACAAAGCCTGTGAACTGGACTGTCTTGCCCTCGAATTCATCTGGATAGTCGTAGATAGCCTCCATGACTTCCATATAGTTTTCATTCGTGATTTGAATACTATCTTGGGACAAGTATTTATCCGCCGCAGTTCGCATTTCCTTTTCATAAGCTGCTTTTGAAAAATAAGAACTGGTATCTGGTTTCAAATATTGGCTTGTCGTTCCTTCACTGGTCTGAATGGCTTGATCCGTGCCTTCTGATAAAGGAAAATGGTAGCCTTTGGCAGAAACGGTCTGAGAATCCAAGCTAACAGTTGGGAAAGTTAAGCCGACGACAATCGGAATGGACAAAAGAGCAACACTCGTCACCTTCGCCAATCGGCTGTTCAGATGACTATGGGTTTTGACTTGCTTCATCCAGATATACAATTGAACGATTGCCAAGATAAAGGAAAGTACCATGGAAATATAGGCCAGATAGGAATAGTGCATGTTGATGTACTGGTTTAATTTACCCGACAGATGGAGATAAATGGTCAGTTCAAAATAGCCAGCTAAAACTAAAAATCGAATCATAGGATGACTCCAATCAAGAGAGAATACACTAAGACGACAAGAGTCACAATCATAATGAAGTGACTGATAAATCGTGCTTTCAAGTAATTTTTCATCATGAGAATATTTTTGATATCCAGCATTGGGCTAATGACGAGAAAGGCCATAACTGGTGCCAATCCGAAACTTGAGAGAAGAGAAGCACCGATAAAAGCATCTGCCTCACTACAGAGAGAAAGAAGAAAGGCTAAAATCATCAAGAGCAGGATGGCAAAAAGAGGGGTTGCACTGATAGAGGTCAGAATCCGTGTCGGAACATAGACCTGTATAACAGAGGCAAAGAGACAGCCAAATACCAAATAACGCCCCGTATCAAAAAATTCATCAATGGCCTGCACAAAGACCTGAAAAACTTTTTTTGCAGAGCTCAAGTGAGAAAAATCATGCTCATGACAAGCCGACCGATCTTCTTTTTGAATCGGTTCTTGCCAGAAAAATCCTAGAAAAATCCCAAGTATCACAGCCACAACGATGGAACCCAGAGCTCGCAATAGGGCGATATGGAAGGAGTTGCCAAAGGCAGAATAGGTCGCAAAGAGAACAATGGGATTGATAACAGGTGCTGTCACAAGAAAGGGAACGGCTGTGTAACTGGGAACCTTTTTTTCCAGAAAACGATTGATAATGGGGACGATTCCACATTCACAAGAAGGGAAAAGCATCCCGACAAAGGTCCCAAAAAAGATTCTCCCCCAACGATTTCGAGGGAGAAAATGATAAACCTTTTCAGGTGTGATATAAACCTCAATCAGCCCTGAAACAATACTTCCTATCAGAACGAAGGGTAGGGCTTCAATGATTATAGAGAGAAAAATAGCCCCAGTCTGAAGCACACTAGAAGGGAGTTGTTGGAAAGCAGTCATCTAGTTTTTCTTTTCTGCTTTGGCTTTTTTCTCTTTGTCATCAGGGAAAGTGACTTGTTTCAAATCAGGGAGTTTAGCAAACTCCTCAAACATCTTGTCCAAGTCATCAGTTTTTGTAAATTTTACAGCCATAGGTGCACCTCGATTCTAAATTCTATCTCTATTATACTATTATTTTAAGGAAAAGGGAAAAGTTAAAATTGAGTATCTAACGAATAATAGAGCTTGATATATCCTGATATACACTATGATTGTGATATAATAGTTGTGGAATAACGGAGGAAATGATGGATCATGAAACAATCGGTCAGGTTACCGATGAAGTAAAAGAAATTTTTGATATTGTTCTTGAAGCGAGCGACATAAAGGTCAACAAAGACGGTTTGAGAAGCCATATGATAAAACGCCATCACAATGATGTGATTCATCATATTGAAGACCTGGAACTCATACTAAGGAACCCAGATTTCGTCGGGGTCAATCCACGAGAGAAAGACGCCAGTTTCGAATATGTAAAAAGATTTGATGATAATGTTCTTGTTTCCATCAAGTTACATAAAAGTGGAGATTTCTTTTATGTTCTGACCATGTATCGCTTACAAGATTTCAAGTTACAAAGTCGTATTAAGTCTGGGTAGATTGAGAAAGCTTGACAAAAAAATAGATAGTGCTAGAATAACATTAACGAAAGACATTTGAGGGCAGAAAGGTTCCTGCCGCACCTTGAAGAAGGTATCTGAGATGCTGGGTACACCGACCAGCCAAATGTCCGTTATTTCAAAGGAGGGGCTTAAATGCTCCTTTTTTATTTAAAATTTCAAAATAGATTATCCCCACCGCAGACTCTGTCTTGCGGTTTTTTATTTTTCAAAAACACGCATTTTGGACGATTAGAAATAGAAATCTAAATGCTATTCTTCACCACAACAATTAGGATAAATAATTTTTAACACGAGGGCTCTCCTTTCACCAAATTTGAGTCTGCCGATCCCTTGGATATCCTTTCCTTTCACAGAGGTAGTGACTATACCACTCACTTATTCACCACCCCGTGATTTGTAGTAGTGATAGGCTTTCTCGCTATTATTATAAAACAAAATAAAGAGCACAACACTTTTTCATTCTGTGTTGTGCCTTGAGTGAAACGAAAGGAATTAATTATAAAAGTTTAAAAAGTCAATGTGTTATTCCAGGTCAGGAACATCTTCCAGAACTGGCTATTATGTCTGATCCATTAAATACTTTTGATGTCATGGAGTGGTAAAAAAAGGTGGCAATGCTCTCTAAGTACAAGTTATTGCACTATAGAATATAAATCTATTCCCCACATATTGTTTTTAAATACTGTAAGAGCTAATTTGAAACGTTTAGCTTATGGTATAATAGATTCATGGATAAAAAATATGAAAAAATCTCCCAGGATTTGGGAGTGACGTTAAAGCAAATTGATACTGTTCTAAGTTTGACAGCTGAAGGGGCGACTATTCCCTTTATTGCGCGTTATCGCAAGGATATGACTGGTAGTTTGGATGAGGTGACAATTAAGGCCATTATCGACTTGGATAAAAGTCTGAGCAATCTCAACGATCGTAAGGAAACTGTCTTGGCTAAGATTCAAGAGCAAGGCAAGCTGACTAAGGAGTTGGAAGAAGCTATCTTAGCAGCCGAAAAATTAGCAGACGTAGAAGAGCTCTATCTTCCATATAAGGAAAAACGTCGAACCAAGGCAACCATTGCCCGTGAAGCAGGGCTCTTTCCACTTGCGCGCTTAATTTTGCAGAATATAGCTGGCTTAGAGAAAGAAGCTGAGAAGTTTGTCTGTGAAGGATTTGCGACTGGTAAAGAAACCTTGGCCGGTGCAGTTGATATTTTGGTAGAAGCCTTATCGGAAGATGTGGCCTTGCGTTCCATGACTTATCAGGAAGTGCTGAGACACTCTAAACTCACTTCGCAAGTCAAGGATGAAAGTCTTGATGAAAAACAAGTTTTTCAGATTTATTATGATTTTTCAGAGACAGTTGGAACTATGCAAGGTTATCGTACCTTGGCTCTCAATCGTGGGGAGAAACTAGGTGTCTTGAAGGTCGGTTTTGAACATGCGACAGACCGTATTCTTGCCTTCTTTGCTGCTCGTTTCAAGGTGAAAAATGCCTATATTGATGAAGTGGTTCAGCAATCTGTTAAGAAAAAAGTCTTGCCTGCTATCGAGCGTCGCATTCGGACAGAATTGACTGAGAAAGCGGAAGAAGGAGCTATCCAACTCTTTTCGGACAACCTGCGTAATCTCCTCTTGGTTGCTCCTCTAAAAGGGCGCGTGGTTCTTGGATTTGACCCTGCCTTTCGTACAGGTGCCAAGCTAGCTGTCGTTGATGCTACAGGAAAAATGCTGACAACTCAGGTCATTTATCCCGTTAAACCAGCATCAGCTCGTCAAATCGAAGTAGCCAAGAAAGATTTGGCAGACTTGATTGGTCAGTACGGGGTGGAAATTATTGCCATCGGAAATGGTACTGCTAGTCGTGAAAGTGAAGCCTTTGTAGCGGAAGTTCTGAAAGATTTTCCAGAAGTCAGCTATGTTATCGTCAATGAAAGTGGTGCTTCGGTCTATTCTGCCAGTGAACTTGCTCGTCAGGAGTTCCCAGACTTGACTGTTGAAAAACGCTCTGCTATTTCTATCGCCCGTCGTTTGCAAGATCCCCTTGCTGAATTGGTTAAAATCGATCCTAAGTCAATCGGTGTCGGTCAGTACCAGCACGATGTCAGCCAGAAGAAATTGTCTGAAAGTCTGGATTTTGTCGTGGATACCGTGGTGAACCAAGTCGGTGTTAATATTAATACTGCCAGCCCTGCTCTTCTTTCACACGTAGCTGGACTCAATAAAACCATCTCTGAAAATATCGTCAAATACCGTGAGGAAGAGGGAAAAATCACTTCACGCGCCCAAATCAAGAAAGTTCCTCGTCTGGGAGCCAAGGCATTTGAGCAGGCTGCTGGTTTCCTCCGTATCCCTGAAAGTAGCAATATCCTTGATAATACAGGAGTTCACCCAGAAAATTACGCTGCCGTTAAGGAACTCTTCAAACGCTTGGACATCAAGGACTTGAATGAAGAAGCCCAAAGTAAACTCAAGTCCCTTTCAGTCAAGGAAATGGCGCAAGAGCTAGACCTTGGTCCAGAAACTCTTAAAGATATCATTGCAGATCTTCTCAAACCAGGTCGAGATTTTCGTGATTCCTTTGATGCACCTGTGCTTCGCCAAGATGTCCTAGATATCAAAGACTTAGTGATTGGTCAGAAGCTAGAAGGTGTGGTGCGTAACGTCGTTGACTTCGGTGCCTTCGTTGACATTGGAATTCACGAAGACGGTCTCATTCATATTTCTCATATGAGTCGCAAGTTTATCAAACACCCTAGTCAAGTGGTGTCAGTTGGAGATTTGGTGACCGTTTGGGTTAAGAAAATTGATACTGAACGTGAAAAAGTCAATCTGTCGCTCCTCGCT
Source organism: Streptococcus mitis (assembly GCF_946188375.1). GTDB lineage: Bacteria > Bacillota > Bacilli > Lactobacillales > Streptococcaceae > Streptococcus > Streptococcus mitis_CX. The sequence goes on along the minus strand of NZ_CAMHUS010000001.1, from coordinate 213,980 downwards.
CCAAATGAAACTGACTGATTACGTTAAGCAGGTTTCACTAAAAGACTTCGGCAGACCTTTTATCCATCAAGCTCAGTGGAATTCTCATCTACGTTCGACAGGTGGGCGATTTTTCCCCAAAGATGGGCATTTGGATTTTAATCCCAAGGTTTATCAGGAACTGGGTCTGGATGTTTTTAGGAAAATTGTCCGACATGAACTCTGTCATTATCACCTCTATTTCCAAGGGAAGGGCTATCAACACAAGGATCGAGATTTTAAGGAACTGTTGAAAGCAGTGGATGGATTACGGTTTGTGCCCTCCTTGACAAATAGCCACTCTAAACCACTCAAACTTTATCGTTGTCAATCCTGCCAGCAAAGGTATCATCGCAAGCGAAGGATTGATACTAAACGCTATCGCTGTGGACTTTGTCGAGGTAAATTACTATTAATAAATCAGCCTGAGGACTGATGAAAGCCAAGCCTACCCGTGTTATACTATGTCTAACCTAGCAGAAAGAGGAAATAACATGAACAGTAAATTTTATAAAATGAGACGAAATCGCATGATTTCAGGAGTTCTGGCAGGTCTGTCAGACAAGTGGAACTTTGATGTTACCCTTGTTCGTTTCTTATTTGCCATTTTTACAGTCGCAAATTTTGGCCTTGGTGTGATTATCTATATCATCCTAGCTTCTGTCATGCCAACCAAGGAAGAAATCGAAGCAGAAATGTACGGAACAGGCCCACGCAAACGCAAAGAAGCCCAAGCCATTGAAGAAAATGATGGATGGTTTTGGTGAGGTAGAAACAGTTATTTTACTGTTAGTCTATGAATTCGACTAATCTATTTTAACATTTCTTGAACCCTTGTATCCGCAAGGGTTTTCTTCTTACTTTCTTTTTATGGTAAAATATTTTTAATAAAATATCTACATTTCCCCCAATCTTACAAAAATGTAAGATTAAAGTCTCTTTTGTAAGATTAGGTTATGGCAAGCGGTCTTTTTTTGATGTAAACTAGATTCATAAAGAACAAAGGAGTAACATCATGAAACAAATCTTACAGAAGAAAACAAGAAAACCAAGCCACAAAGATATCGAACGCGTTCAGTTGGGATGCGCTATGATGCAAGCAACATTTCATTTGATGGGATATTAAGAAAGGAGATTCTCATGACACTTTTAGATGTAAAACACGTTCAAAAAATTTATAAAACTCGTTTTCAGGGCAACCAAGTAGAAGCCCTCAAGGATATTCACTTTACCGTGGAAAAAGGTGACTACGTTGCCATCATGGGTGAGTCTGGTTCTGGTAAATCCACTCTTCTCAATATTCTAGCTATGCTGGATAAACCAACACGCGGTCAGGTTTATCTTAATGGAACAGACACAGCAACTATTAAAAATTCACAGGCTTCTAGCTTCCGTCGTGAAAAGTTGGGCTTTGTCTTCCAAGACTTTAACTTGCTAGATACCCTGTCTGTTAAGGACAATATCTTGCTTCCGCTTGTCTTGTCAAGAAGACCCATTACGGAAATGATGAAGAAATTGGTGGTGACAGCTGAGAATCTAGGCATCAACCAATTACAAGAGAAGTACCCTTACGAGATTTCTGGTGGTCAGAAACAGCGTGTAGCAGTAGCCCGCGCCATCATCACAGAACCTGAAATTCTCCTTGCGGATGAGCCAACAGGAGCCCTTGATTCCAAGTCATCTGCAGCCTTACTTGATGTTTTTGATGAAATCAATGAGCGTGGCCAAACCATTCTCATGGTAACCCACTCCACAGCAGCAGCTAGCAGGGCTAAGCGTGTTCTCTTTATCAAAGACGGCATTCTTTACAACCAAATCTACCGTGGAGAGAAGACAGAGCGTCAGATGTTCCAAGAAATCTCTGATACCTTGACTGTCATGGCAAGCGAGGTGAATTAGTATGTTTCGATTAACCAATAAGTTAGCGGTATCGAACTTGATTAAAAACCGCAAACTCTATTATCCTTTTGCGCTGGCTGTTCTCTTGGCAGTCACCGTCACCTATCTCTTTTATTCCCTAACCTTTAATCCCAAGATTGCGGAAATCCGTGGAGGATCAACCATTCAAGCTACTCTTGGATTTGGTATGTTTGTCGTCACCCTTGCGTCAGCGATAATCGTCCTCTATGCCAATAGTTTTGTCATGAAGAACCGTTCCAAGGAACTAGGAATTTATGGCATGTTGGGCTTGGAGAAGCGTCATCTAATCAGTATGACCTTTAAGGAGTTAGTGGTATTTGGGATTCTAACTGTTGGAGCGGGTATCGGTATTGGAGCCTTGTTTGACAAGTTAATTTTCGCTTTCTTGCTCAAACTGATGAAATTGAAGGTTGAGCTGGTCGCTACCTTCCAAATGAATGTTGTCATTGCAGTACTTGTTGTCTTTGGCTTGATTTTCCTAGGCCTCATGTTCCTGAATGCCCTTCGAATTGCCCGTATGAATGCCCTCCAGCTCTCACGTGAGAAAGCAAGCGGAGAGAAAAAAGGTCGTTTCCTACCTCTCCAAACTATTCTTGGTTCGATTAGTTTAGGGATTGGCTACTATCTTGCCCTTACGGTAAAAGATCCTCTTACAGCTTTAACAACCTTCTTCTTAGCTGTTTTACTGGTTATCTTTGGTACTTATCTTTTGTTCAATGCAGGGATTACCGTCTTCCTACAAATCTTAAAGAAAAACAAGAAATACTATTACCAACCAAATAATCTTATCTCTGTTTCCAACTTGATTTTCCGTATGAAGAAAAATGCAGTTGGATTAGCAACAATCGCTATTTTGTCAACAATGGTCTTGGTTACCATGTCTGCAGCGACAAGCATTTTCAATGCCTCAGAATCCTTTAAAAAAGTGATGAATCCGCATGACTTTGGAATTACTGGACAAAATGTTGAAAAAGAAGACTTGGACAAACTCTTGAGCCAGTTTGCAAGTGACAAAGGTTATAGTGTCAAAGAGAAAGAAGTGCTTCGTTACAGTAACTTTGGTATTGCAAATCAAGAAGGAACCAAGTTAACCATTTTTGAAAGGGGACAAAATCGTGTTCAACCTAAAACAGTCTTCATGGTATTTGACCAAAAAGATTATGAAAATATGACTGGTCAAAAGCTTTCTCTATCAGGAAATGAGGTCGGTCTTTTTGCCAAAAATGACGGACTGAAAGGACAGAAAGCTCTAACTCTAAATAACCATCAATTTTCTGTCAAAGAAGAATTTAATACAGATTTTATTGTGAATCATGTCCCAAATCAGTTTAATATTTTTACTACTGATTACAATTACCTTGTTGTTCCTAATTTACAAGCATTTTTGGATCAATTCCCAGATTCGGCTATCTATAATCAGCTTTACGGTGGTATAAATGTAAATATCAGTGAAGAAGAACAACTCAAAGTCGCTGAAGAATATGAAAAATACTTACAAAAGTTTAATGCTCAATTAAACACTGAAGGTAGCTATGTGTATGGTAGCAATCTAGCAGATGCTAGTGCTCAAATGAGTGCCCTCTTTGGTGGTGTCTTCTTTATCGGTATTTTCCTATCCATTATCTTTATGGTAGGAACCGTTCTGGTCATTTACTACAAACAAATTTCTGAAGGATATGAAGACCGTGAACGCTTTATTATCTTGCAGAAAGTCGGTTTAGATCAAAAGCAAATCAAGCAAACCATTAACAAACAGGTTTTAACTGTTTTCTTCCTTCCTTTGCTTTTTGCCTTCATACATCTAGCCTTTGCCTACCATATGCTTAGTCTGATTTTAAAAGTGATTGGTGTAATAGATACGAATATGATGTTGATTGTGACATTGTCTATCTGCGCTATCTTCCTCATCGCCTATGTGCTGATTTTCATGATTACTTCAAGAAGTTATCGCAAGATTGTCCAAATGTAAAAAAAGATACCTCGACTTCAAAATCGAGGTGTTTTTTGTGTTCTAAATGCTGAAAAGTTGTCCGAGCAGGAAGGTAACTCCCATGGTTAAAAGACCAATAGCGAGGTTTCGAATCATAGCTGTTTTGGTTGGAGCCTTTCCAAGTCTGGCACTAGTGTAGCCAGTGAGAAGAAGGGCCACACCGACAATAAGGACAGTAGCAGGGATGCGATATTCACTTGGGAAAATGGTAATTGAAAGCATGGGTGGTAAGCTACCAAGGAAAAAAGAAATAAAGCTAGAGATAGCAGCATGCCAAGGATTGGTAAACTCTTCATACTCAATCCCATATTTTTCCTCTACCAAAGCCTTGAGCGGATTATTTAAAAAGGCTTTGTTGGTGAGAAGTTGGGCTGATGTTTCACATTCTCCATTTTGGATATAGGCAGCATAGAGGGATTTTTTGGCTAGTTCCATATCTTGGTCTAGCAAGAGCTGCTCACGCGCAACGGCTGCTTCCTCAGTATCTTTTTGAGTTGAAACGGATACATATTCTCCACCAGCCATTGAAAAGGCACCTGCTAAAATAGCTGCAAATCCTGATAAAAAGATAATCCAGATATTGCTCGTAGCACTAGCAACCCCGATAACCACACCAGCAATGGAAATAATTCCATCATTGGCACCAAGAACACCCGCACGCAGGATATTTAAACGACCTGCAAAATTTGAATCGATTTCGTGATTTGTTTCTGACATACTATTCTCCTTTTTATCCAGTATAAAGGAAACAGGTTATGAAATCAATCTTTTAAAAGTATCTGAAAAAAGTTGCACGATTTTAATGATATAAAAATGTCGACATCTTCTCTAATAGATCAAATACCGAAGGTAAAGAGTATAGAATAGCATAAAAAATTTTAAATTAAATACGATAAATATTTTGTTCACTTTATAATCGTTTACAAGAGAATAATTAGTATTAAATCAAATAAAATCCAAATATTTTGCGAACTTTTCTATATTTTTTTCGTAAAACGCTTTACAAGTTTTTAAAAACATGATATAGTAATGGAGCTTAGAAAATGAGATGATGTTTTCTAGCAAATATAAACCCGAGTAAAAAATGCCTACGGACAGGCAGGGTTGAATGCCGAAGCGTGGTTGAAAAACCACATTATTGATAGGGTTAAAAGCCTACTTTTATAAGTTGATGTTAGGACACTTGTCCTAATTCATAAATTTTTAGTGTGGTGAAAGCACACGTCATCTTGTGAAACGATCAATAAAGTACGTAATATTTGCTACTAGAGAGTTTGGAAACATCTGGAACAGACATACTCAACAGAAACCAAAATAAAAACGTCAGAAGATTGCAGAGCAGGTGAAAACCTGCTCTTTTTTCATGAGTCAACCTTTAGTCGTCTTCGTCTTCTTGAAGCGCTAAAAATACAGTAAAGGAGTATGTCTTGAAAGAGTTAGATCAAAACCAAGCCCCAATTTATGAGGCCTTGGTGAAGTTGCGCAAGAAAAGGATTGTTCCCTTTGATGTTCCAGGTCACAAGCGTGGACGAGGAAATCCAGAACTTGTCGAACTCTTAGGAGAAAAATGTGTTGGCATTGATGTCAATTCGATGAAACCCTTGGATAATTTAGGGCATCCCATTTCGATCATTCGGGATGCAGAGGAGCTGGTAGCTGATGCTTTTGGAGCAGCCCATGCCTTTCTCATGATTGGGGGAACAACTTCATCGGTGCAGACTATGATTCTGTCAACCTGCAAGGCTGGAGATAAGATTATTCTGCCACGAAATGTCCACAAATCTGCTATTAATGCACTTGTTCTATGTGGTGCTATTCCCATCTATATCGAGATGAGTGTAGATCCTAAGATTGGTATCGCTTTAGGTCTTGAAAATGATCGAGTAGCCAAGGCCATAAAGGACCATCCAGATGCCAAGGCCATTTTGATTAACAATCCTACTTACTACGGAATCTGTTCAGACCTAAGGGGATTGACAAAAATGGCTCATGAAGCTGGTATGATGGTTTTAGTAGATGAAGCCCACGGAGCGCATTTGCATTTTACAGATAAACTTCCAATTTCTGCTATGGATGCAGGTGCTGATATGGCAGCAGTCTCCATGCATAAGTCTGGTGGAAGTTTGACCCAAAGTTCGCTTCTTTTAATCGGGGAGCAGATGAATCCTGAATACGTACGTCAGATTATCAATCTTACCCAGTCAACATCCGCCTCTTATTTGTTGATGGCTAGTTTGGATATTTCACGTCGCAACTTGGCCCTTCGTGGTAAAGAGTCTTTTGAGAAGGTCATTGAGCTATCCGAGTACGCTCGTCGTGAAATCAATGCCATAGGTGGCTACTATGCCTACTCAAAAGAGTTAATAGATGGTATGTCGGTATGTGATTTTGATGTAACCAAGCTGTCAGTTTACACTCAGGGTATTGGCTTAACAGGTATCGAGGTTTATGACCTCCTACGAGACGAATACGACATTCAGATTGAGTTTGGTGATATTGGCAATATCTTGGCCTATATTTCGATTGGTGACCGGATCCAAGACATCGAGCGCTTGGTCGGTGCTTTAGCAGATATCAAGAGACTATACTCACGAGATGGGAAGGACTTGATAGCTGGAGAATATATCCAGCCCGAGTTAGTGCTGTCTCCACAAGAAGCCTTCTATTCAGAGAGAAAAAGTTTGACCTTAGATGAGTCTGTTGGACAGGTTTGTGGAGAATTTGTTATGTGTTACCCTCCAGGAATCCCTATCTTAGCTCCTGGTGAACGCATTACACGAGAAATTGTCGATTATATCCAATTTGCCAAGGAACGTGGTTGTTCCCTCCAAGGGACGGAAGATCCCGAGGTCAATCACATCAACGTCATTAAGAGAAAGGAGAACTAGATGGATTTATGGTTTTCTGAAGTTCATACTCCAGATGTGAAATTGTCCCTGAGAACAGCCAAGCAACTCTACGCTGGAAAAAGTGAATGGCAGGATATCGAAGTCTTGGATACGCCAGCTTTTGGAAAGATTTTGATTTTAAATGGGCATGTCTTGTTCTCAGATGCGGATGATTTTGTCTACAATGAAATGACTGTCCACGTTCCCATGGCTGTCCACCCAAATCCCAAGAAAGTTTTGGTTATTGGGGGTGGCGACGGAGGTGTTGCTCAAGTATTGACCCTCTATCCTGAGCTGGAGCAAATCGATATCGTGGAACCGGATGAGATGTTGGTCGAGGTTTGTCGTGAGTATTTCCCAGATTTTGCCGCAGGGCTAGATGATCCTCGTGTTACCATTTACTACCAAAATGGGCTACGCTTTTTGCGAAACTGCGAAGATGACTACGATATTATCATCAACGATGCGACAGATCCATTTGGACACACGGAAGGGCTCTTTACCAAGGAATTTTACGGCAACAGTTACAGAGCCTTGAAAGAAGACGGCATCATGATTTACCAGCATGGGAGTCCCTTCTTTGACGAGGATGAGTCAGCTTGCCGAAGCATGCACCGCAAGGTTAATCAAGCCTTCCCAATCAGTCGAGTTTATCAGGCACATATCCCTACCAGTCCTGCAGGCTATTGGTTATTTGGGTTTGCATCGAAAAAATACCACCCTGTCAAAGATTTTGACAAGGAAGGTTGGAAAAAACGCCAGCTTTTCACAGAATACTACACTGCAAACCTACATATTGGTGCCTTTATGTTGCCTAAGTATGTAGAAGACATTTTAGAAGAAGAGGAAGGAAGAAAATGAGTCGTTTATTAGTTATTGGATGTGGGGGCGTTGCCCAAGTTGCTATTTCAAAGATTTGCCAAGATAGCGAAACCTTTACAGAGATTATGATTGCTAGCCGTACCAAGTCAAAATGCGATGACTTGAAGGCTAAATTAGAAGGTAAAACAAGTACAAAGATTGAGACAGCTGCTCTTGATGCTGACAAGGTTCAAGAAGTGATTGCCTTGATTGAAATCTACAAGCCAGAAGCTGTTTTGAACGTAGCTTTACCATATCAAGATTTAACAATTATGGACGCTTGTTTGGCAACTGGAGTCCACTATATCGATACAGCTAACTATGAGGCTGAGGATACGGAAGACCCTGAGTGGCGTGCTATCTACGAAAAGCGCTGCAAGGAACTTGGTTTTACAGCTTACTTTGACTACTCATGGCAATGGGCTTATCAAGAGAAATTCAAAGAAGCTGGCTTGACTGCTCTTCTTGGTTCTGGTTTTGACCCAGGTGTGACTAGTGTTTTCTCGGCTTATGCACTCAAACATTACTTTGATGAAATCCACTATATCGACATTTTAGACTGTAATGGTGGTGACCACGGTTATCCATTTGCGACCAACTTCAACCCAGAAATCAATCTACGTGAGGTTTCTGCGCCAGGTTCTTACTGGGAAGATGGAAAATGGGTCGAAGTCGAAGCCATGTCTATCAAGCGTGAGTATGATTTCCCTCAGGTCGGACAAAAAGACATGTATCTCCTTCACCATGAAGAAATTGAATCATTGGCCAAGAACATTCCAGGTGTCAAACGCATTCGTTTCTTTATGACTTTTGGTCAATCTTATCTAACGCATATGAAATGCTTGGAAAATGTTGGTCTCCTTCGTACGGATACCATTAACTTTAACGGACAAGAAATTGTTCCAATCCAATTTTTGAAAGCCTTGCTTCCAGATCCTGCTAGCCTTGGCCCACGTACTGTAGGTAAAACCAATATTGGATGTATCTTTACAGGTGTCAAAGATGGCGTTGAAAAGACCATCTACATCTACAATGTTTGTGACCATCAGGAATGTTACGCAGAAGTTGGTTCACAAGCTATTTCTTACACAACAGGCGTTCCAGCCATGATTGGGACAAAATTGGTTATGAACGGTACTTGGAAACAAGCTGGAGTGTATAACCTTGAAGAATTGGATCCAGATCCATTCATGGAAGCTTTGAATGAGTATGGTTTGCCATGGGTTGTGGTTGAGAATCCACAAATGGTGGACTAATGAATCTAGAACAAGTACCAACACCAGCTTACATCATTGACTTGGCCAAGTTAGAAGTAAACTGCCGCATTCTACAATATGTACAAGAAGAAGCTGGCTGCAAGGTTTTGCTTGCCCAGAAGGCTTATTCCCTCTACAAAACCTATCCCTTGATTAGCCAGTATCTATCTGGTACAACTGCCAGTGGTCTATACGAGGCCAAGCTAGCTAGAGAAGAATTTCCAGGAGAAGTCCATGTCTTTGCGCCTGCTTTCAAGGATGCAGACTTGGAGGAATTGCTTGAGATAACGGACCATATCGTCTTTAACTCAGATAGACAGTTGCGTAAACATGGGCCTCGTTGTCGTGAGGCTGGTGTCAGTGTTGGTTTGCGCCTCAACCCTCAGTGTTCAACTCAAGGTGACCACGCGCTCTATGACCCTTGTGCACCAGGTTCTCGCTTTGGAGTAACTTCAGACAAGATTCCGAGTGATTTGCTGGATTTAGTGGACGGCCTTCATTTTCATACCCTTTGTGAGCAAGGGGCTGATGATTTAGAGACGACTTTGAAAGCTGTAGAAGCGCAGTTCGGTTCTTACTTGCATCAGGTCAAATGGCTCAATATGGGTGGTGGTCACCACATCACAAGAGAAGGTTACGATGTGGATTTGCTGATTTCTGAAATCAAGCGTATCCGAGAAACTTACAATCTTGAAATCTATATCGAGCCTGGTGAAGCTATTGCGCTCAATGCTGGTTATCTAGCAACTGAAGTATTGGATATTGTAGAAAACGGTATGGATATCTTGGTTTTAGATGCCTCCGCGACCTGCCATATGCCTGACGTACTTGAGATGCCCTATCGTCCACCTTTGAGAAATGGCTTTGAGGCACAGGAAAAAGCCCATACCTATAGACTTTCTTCCAATACTTGTCTGACAGGAGATGTGATCGGTGATTATAGCTTTGAAAATCCAGTTCAAATCGGAGACAGACTTTATTTCGAAGACATGGCCATTTATTCCTTTGTCAAAAATAATACCTTTAACGGTATTGGTTTGCCAAGTCTCTATCTCATGGACGAACAGGGAGACTGTAGCTTAGTCAAAGCCTTTGGATATCAAGATTTTAAAGGGAGATTATCATGATGGATAGTCCCAAAAAATTAGGCTATCGCATGCCAGCAGAATACGAATCCCATCATGGTACCCTCATGATATGGCCGACTCGACCAGGTTCATGGCCTTTTCAAGGAAAGGCTGCCAAAAGAGCTTTCAGCCAGATTATTAAGACCATAGCAGAAGGGGAAACCGTTTATCTCTTGGTGGAGCGGGACTATCTATCAGAAGCCCAATCTTATCTTGGAGATAAGATCGTTTATTTAGACATTCCCACCAATGATGCCTGGGCGCGTGATACAGGTCCGACTATTCTTGTCAATGATGAAGGCCAGAAATTAGCCGTGGATTGGTCTTTCAATGCTTGGGGTGGTGCTGTCGATGGTCTCTACCAAGACTATGAAGATGATGATCAAGTAGCCAGTCATTTTGCTGAGGCTTTGGGAATGCCTGTTTATGATGCCAAATCCTTTGTACTAGAAGGCGGAGCGATCCATAGCGATGGCCAAGGAACCATTCTCGTAACTGAAAGTTGCCTTCTCAGTGCTGGTCGAAATCCTCATCTTAGTAAAGAGGAAATCGAAAACACCTTATTAGAGAGCCTTGGCGCTGAAAAAGTTATCTGGCTTCCTTATGGTATTTATCAGGACGAAACCAATGAACACGTTGACAACGTTGCAGCCTTTGTTGGTCCTGCTGAACTTGTTTTGGCTTGGACAGACGACAAAAGCGATCCTCAATATGCCATGTCAAAAGCAGATCTCGAACTCTTAGAGCAAGAGACAGATGCAAAAGGTTGTCACTTCACCATTCATAAACTTCCAATTCCAGCTCTTCATCAAGTTGTAACCAAAGAGGATTTGCCAGGCTACATCTATGAAGAAGGAGAAGAAGAGCGATACGCAGGTGAAAGGCTTGCTGCTTCCTATGTCAATTTCTATATTGCTAACAAGGCTGTCCTTGTTCCTCAGTTTCAAGATGTCAATGACCAAGTGGCCTTAGATATCCTCAGTAAGTGTTTCCCAGACCGTAAAGTTGTCGGAATTCCAGCCAGAGATATTCTCTTAGGTGGTGGTAATATCCACTGTATCACCCAACAAATCCCAGAATAGGAGAAAAAAATGAGAAATGTAAGAGTTGCAGCCATTCAGATGCAATGCGCTAAGGATGTGGGAACAAATATCCAAACCGCAGAGCGTTTAGTACGTCAGGCTGCAGAACAAGGCGCACAAATTATTCTTTTACCCGAATTGTTTGAACGTCCATACTTTTGTCAGGAACGCCAGTATGACTACTATCAGCATGCCCAATCCGTAGCAGAAAATACTGCTATTCAGCATTTCAAGGCGATTGCTAAGGAACTACAGGTTGTTTTACCGATCAGTTTTTATGAAAAAGATGGCAATGTCTTGTATAACTCTATTGCCGTTATTGATGCAGATGGGGAAATGCTGGGCGTTTACCGAAAGACCCACATACCAGATGACCATTACTATCAAGAAAAATTCTATTTCACGCCTGGTAACACTGGTTTCAAGGTCTGGGATACTCGCTATGCTAAGATTGGGATCGGTATCTGTTGGGATCAATGGTTCCCTGAAACAGCGCGCTGTCTTGCATTGAATGGTGCTGAATTGCTCTTTTATCCTACAGCCATTGGTTCAGAGCCGATTTTGGATACAGATAGTTGTGGCCATTGGCAACGTACCATGCAAGGCCACGCAGCAGCAAATATTGTCCCAGTCATCGCAGCCAATCGTTATGGATTAGAGGAAGTCGCTCCAAGTGAGGAAAATGGTGGACAGAGTTCCAGTCTTGACTTCTACGGTTCATCCTTTATGACTGATGAAACAGGAGCTATTCTAGAGCGAGCTGAAAGACAAGGCGAAGCTGTTCTGTTAGCTACTTATGACCTAGATAAGGGAGCAAGCGAACGTCTAAACTGGGGCTTGTTTCGAGATAGAAGACCAGAAATGTATCAACGAATTACGGACTAGTAGGGAAGAAATGAGAGATTCATTCTGCTAGACTCGTTTTCACTAGCAACTATAAGGATACAATGTTATCTAGTAAATGGATTTTATATTTTAACCCTCTAAGGCTTTCTCGCGCTTTTATGCGAGGAGCTTTTCTGTTTAAGCTTTATCAATAAAACATGCTATAATAGTTGCAGAAAGGTTGGTATTTATGGCTAGGATATTGGTTATTGAAGACAATAGTGACATTCAAGAGATTTTGCGTACACTTCTTACTGAGGAGCATGAGGTGATTCAAGCCTTTTCTGGTACAGAAGGAATCATGCTTTTTGACCAAGGTGGGATTGACCTCGTTTTGCTAGATATCATGCTTCCTGGGAAAAATGGGGATCAGGTTTTAAAAGCCATCAGGGAACAAAGTCAAATTCCAGTCATTATGCTAACGGCTTTGAGCGATAAGAAGCTAATCAGTCAATACCTCCTAAAGGGTGCCAATGATTACATCGTCAAGCCTTTTGATTTGGACGAAGTCTTTGCTAGAGTTACTGTTCAGTTACGTCAAAGCTCAAAAAAACAGCCTATGGAAATAGAAAAAACTGAAAATCTGCCACAAAACTTGAAAAATATCCAGTTTGATGCAGAAAGTTTTGAAATCAAAAATAACCAGGAAACGATTCGCCTTGCCAAGAAAGAATGCTTGATTCTCCAAACTCTCCTTAAACATCCTAAGAAAATTTTCACCAAGGAAGAACTTTATGAATTGGTCTGGGAGGAGAGCTATCTACCTGGAGATAATACCCTCAATACGCATTTGAGTAATCTTCGTAAAAAATTAAACCAGCTTGACGCAAATCAAGAATATATTGAAACCATCTGGGGAGTTGGGGTAAGATTAAAAGGAGACAAGCAATGATCTACATGATAATTTTTGTCCTACTAGTACTCCTAATTATTTTATCGATTGCATTGATTCGCTACCATCTAGCACTTAAAAACTTGAGTCAACAGATTGAAGACAAGATTCTCACAGGTAGTATGAAAAGAGTCGGAGTCAGCATTTTTTCCAAACATTTTTTACATCTCTACCAGCAGATTGAGAATCTATTTCAGGAAGTAGAGCAATCTCGGTTGGTTATGAAAAGGGAAAAGCAGACTCTGGATATGGCCATCAGCAATATCGCCCATGATATTCGGACACCTTTGACTATCGCGTCAGGCTACACTCAACAATTGATAAAGTCTCCTGAAAACAAAGGAGAAACCTTACAAAAAGTAGCCCAGCATCTTGATTTAGTTTCCAAACGTTTGGAGGCTCTCCTAGAATACCGGCGTTTGATGGAAGGAGCTGTCAAACCGAAACTGGAAGAAGTGGATTTTTCAGCTTTTATTACCAAGAAGACTTTGGCTTATTATGATGTTTTTCAGGCGGCAAATATCACGCTTGATTTTAAGGTTGAAGCTGGTCTGAAAATGAGGACTGATGAAGACTTACTGGATCGAATTTTACAAAATCTGCTTGGAAATGTCCTCAAACATGGCAAGGAAGAAGCGCGTCTGTCTTTGTCTTTGCAAAAAGAAAAGGAACAGCTTGTCTTAGAAGTTGCAAACCTTGTCAAACAGCCCATCAAAAAAATAGAAAATCTCAGCAACCGTTTTTATTCTGAAAATCTATCTGATACGGAAGAATCCTCTGGTTTAGGCCTTTATATCACTGAGGAATTATGTCATCTTCTCGGTGCAGAGATGAAACTAAGCACAGATGGCCAGTGGTTATCGGTTTTCATTTATTTTTAACGAAATAAACCTCCTCTGTAGGCTAGAGGAGGTCGTTTTTTATAGACTTTTCTTTTTGAAAACTGCCAGTCCACTTAGATTAAAGATTAGAATAACAGCTAAAGTAACTATAAGTGTATAGAAAATGGATTCACTATTAGCAGTCATAGCATAGAAAAACTGCAATGATAAATATGGCAAAATTTTGATACTTGGGAAGATGAGCATTGGCATAGAAAGTAAGATAGAGCTGACCAAATAGCCAATAAATACTGCAAGATAAGAATGACTAACATAGAGGATGAAGGAAACAATGGAAAGCCAAGCAAGGAGGCAAAGGAATTGAAGGGAAATGGTTATCAGTAGATTGCCAATAAAGCCATCAGGCATGGTTCCAAATCCATTTAAGATAGTTGCTGGAATAAAGGCAATCACAAGGCTGATGATAAGTTGCAAGAGTGCAATACAAGCCACTACAAAGGCTTTGGCAAGGAAAAACTCTGTACGAGAAACCCCTACTGTCAAACTATTTTTATAGAGCTTTCCGATTAAATCAACACCTAAAACTAGACAAGTTAGAACAATACAGAGAAAAACGAGGTTTGAACCTTGACTAGACGCGTTAATCAAGGCCTGTACACCGTCCCAACCATGGGTTGGAATTTCTGGTTCTTCTGTATTGATTGCCATCAGATGACCAGTAGCTCCAAAAATAGCCCCCATTAACATGAGTACAAAGAGAATGACCTCTGTAATCCAAAAACCTTTGGAGCGGAAAAGACGGTAAAAGTCTGCTTGAATGGTATGTATCATGATTTTTCTCCTATTGGACCAATTGAGTGAAGTATTCTTCTAGGTTTTGACGGGCATAGTAAATCTCGTCAATGGCAACATCTGCCAAGGTTAATTCCTTGAGAATCTGTTTGACATCTTGTTCCTGACCAAAGATGTGAATTTCGTTTTCAGGATTAACAACCTTGAACTGGAGCTGGATTTGTTCTTTCAATACTTGACAAGCTTTCTCTTGATCAGCTGTCTTAAGGACAATATAATCCTCACTTAGTGTTTCAAATTCAGCTTTACTGATTTCACGGATAATCTTACCTTGATCTAAAATACCAAAACGATTTGCTACGAGATAGAGTTCTGACAAGATATGGCTAGAGATGAGAATGGTGATCCCTTTTTCTTGATTGAGCCGTTGAATCATTAGTCGAAATTCTTTGATACCGATTGGGTCGAGACCGTTGATAGGTTCATCTAAGATTAGGAAGTCTGGTTTGGATAGGAGGGCAATGGCGATGCCAAGTCTTTGTTTCATTCCTAGAGAGAAATCACGAAAAACTTTTTTACCTGTATCTGGCAAACCGACATAGTCCAGCGTTTCTCGAATGACTTGATCAGCATTTGGAATATGACGAATCATACAGTAATATTTCAGGTTTTGATAGGCTGTTAAGTGATTATGAGCTACAGGTGATTCGATCACTGAACCTACTCGAGATAGAGCCTTGCTCCATTCATTTTCCGAATGGCTAGAGAAGAGGGAAACAGTTCCTTTATCCGCAAACAGTAGCTGCGTAATGATTTTTATCAAGGTGGTTTTCCCAGCTCCGTTTTTCCCGATAAGTCCATAAATATCTCCCTCTCTTATCGTTAGATGAAGATCCTGAAGGATAGCTTGTTTGTCGAAGTTTTTGGACAATCCATGAATGTCAAGTACTGTTTTCATGATTCTCTCCTTTTGATTTATTTTGTTAACTTTAGTATAAAGTATAGAAATCAAAGAAAGCTCAAGCATTTCTAAAGAGTTTCTAAAGTTTTAGGAATTCTTAAATATCAAAACCCAGTTGGTATGAACTGGGCTTCTTTACTATAAAATATATTTCTCAATGGCACGCGCAACACCGTCTTCTTCGTTGCTGGCTGTAACGGCATCCGCAAGAGATTTGACATAATCGCTGGCATTTCCCATTGCAATGCCAAGTCCTGCAAACTGGAGCATTTCGATATCATTATTAGCATCGCCCATGGCCATGATTTCTGAGGAATCAATCTTCAAAATATCTGCTAGTCGAGAAAGAGCAGTAGCCTTTGTCGTACCAAGTGGCATAGCTTCATAAATGACAGGCTGTGAACGAACTCCACTAAATCGTTGACAGAGTTCCCCAGCAAAACGCTTCTCAAAATCGTCCGTTTGGCTCTCTGTCCCCAAAAACATCCCTTGGAACATACGGTACTTGCCACTAGTCGCTTCCTCAAGAGAAATTTCAGTCAAATCTGAAAAGACTAAGTTGGCATCATTTTGGATGACTTGATTGGGCTTGCCACCGAGGACAAAATAATGTTCCTCATCAAAAAGAGTCAACTGAACATCACTTTTTTCAGCTAGGTCATAGAGGTATTCGATGTCTGCTGGACTAAGTTCTTGCCAGTCAACTAGCCCCCAATCACTGGTCTGGTGAGTTGAGCAACCGTTGTTAACAATGACATACTCATTCTGGAGGTCCAGCCCCAGTTTTTGATAGTAGGGGAGGACGCCGAAAAGGGGGCGACCCGTACAGAGAACCAGTTTGACACCTTTTTCAATGGCTTTGTGAATAGCAGTAATGTGAGCTTGTGGGATTTCCTTGGCTTCATTGAGGAGGGTTCCGTCCATATCCAAGGCTAGTAGTTTAATCATAAGACTTCCTTCTTTTTCTTTTGGTATTATTATAGCATATTTTGGAGAAGAAATTGATAGGAAGCTTGGGGCTAATTGATTTTACAGTTTAGGATGGTTTGATGACAATTCATGATTTGAAGAGGATATTTTGCAAAGATATGCTATACTAAACTTGTTATACAGTTAAGTAAACCATTATATTCAATAATCTAATCAAGGAAAGCAGAGAATTTAATATGAAAAAACGGGCTATTCAAATTTTACTAGCATTGTCCTTAATTTCTTACAAATCAACTTGGTCTTGGAGGCTTTTCAATCACCTCGCAAAGCCTTATCTACCAGCAAGTCGTGAGTTTTTTCAGATTCTACTTTTGCTGGAAAGTGGTGTTCTTTTGTCAGCAGTCATCTATCTACTAGTTTTTGCAGGAAAGAAGACTTTTCATTTCAAGTGGCAGTTGAGGTACTTTATCTACCTTTTACTGGGCTACATCATTTCGTATTTGTCGGACTTCTTCTTGTCTTATTTCATACCCTCGTCTTCAAATCAAATTTCTTTGAATGAAACGATAGAAATAATAGGGAGACAGGAATTACCCTATTTCTTGCTCATAGCTTGCTTCATCGGCCCTATTGCTGAGGAATTGATTTATCGCGGTGTGATTATGACAACCTTTTTCAAAAACTCACCTTGGTACGGAGATGTTTTGCTTTCTGCTATTATTTTCGGTTATATTCATGTCAATTTTGCTTTAACTCCTCTTGCTTTTTTCATTTATGCTAGTGGAGGTCTCATTTTGGCTATATTGTATCGCATGACAAAAACTCTCTACTATCCAATACTAGTTCATATTCTCATCAATATCACTGCCTTCTGGAATGTGTGGTTACTCCTATTTTCAGGAAGTTAGCTTACTAAAACAATGTCGGAACTTTCCGGCATTTTCTTTTCAACAGGTGAGCAAGAACTGATTATTTTCAGACTTGGGTGGCTAATCATGGTATAATATAGGGTAATGAAAAATTCCAACGAGGCAGAGATGAAATTACTTTATACTGATATTCGGACTTCTTTGACAGAAATCCTGACTAGAGAGGCGGAGGAGCTAGTTGCCACGGGCAAGCGAGTCTTCTACATTGCCCCCAACTCTCTTTCTTTTGAAAAGGAACGCGCCGTGCTGGAATGCATGTCCCAGCAGGCTTCTTTTGCGATTACTGTCACGCGCTTTGCGCAGATGGCTCGTTATCTGATTTTGAATGATTTGCCTGCCAAGACCAGTCTTGATGATATTGGTCTTGGGATGGCCTTTTATAAGTGCCTTGCGGAACTTGATCCCAAGGAATTGCGAGTTTACGGCGCAATTAAGCAGGATCCTCAATTTATCCAGCAGTTGATAGAGCTTTACCACGAGATGATGACTGCTCAGATGAGTTTTTTAGACTTGGAAAGTTTGACAGACAAAGACAAGCGAGCAGACTTACTCTTGATTTTTGAGAAAGTAACGGCATATCTCAATCAAGGTCAGTTGGCTCAGGGTGGTCAGTTGTCCCATTTGATTGAAGCTATTGAGAATGACAAGGTAAGTAGTGATTTTACTCAAATCGCCCTGGTCATTGATGGATTTACCCGTTTTTCTGCCGAAGAAGAGCGGATTGTGGATTTACTTCATGGCAAGGGTGTTGAGATTGTCATCGGGGCTTATGCTAGTAAAAAAGCCTATACCAGCCCTTTTAGCGAGGGAAATCTCTACCAAGCCAGCATAGAGTTTCTCCATCATCTAGCCTCTAAATATCAAACACCTGCCCAGGATTATTCTCAATCTCACGAGAAGATGGATAGTTTTGACAAGGCCTCTCGTTTGCTGGAGTCTTCTTATGACTTTTCAGACCTCACTTTGGAGATCGATGAGAAGGACCGTGAAAACCTGCAAATCTGGTCTTGTTTGACACAAAAGGAAGAGCTGGAGCTGGTGGCTCGGAGTATTCGTCAGCGATTACATGCAAATCCAGACCTGAGCTACAAGCATTTTCGTATTCTCTTGGGGGATGTAGCTTCTTACCAGTTATCTCTCAAAACCATTTTTGACCAGTATCAGATTCCTTTCTATCTTGGTAGAAGCGAATCCATGGCGCACCACCCTTTAACTCAGTTTGTCGAGTCTATTTTAGCTTTAAAACGCTATCGTTTCCGTCAGGAGGATTTGATAAACCTTCTTAGAACAGGTCTATATACCGATCTTAATCAGGCTGATATTGATGCTTTTGAGCAATATATCCGCTATCTTGGTATCAATGGCTTACCAGCCTTTCAGCAAACCTTTACCAAATCCCACCATGGAAAATTTAATTTGGAACGTTTAAATGCTCTTCGTCTGCGTATTTTAACACCTCTTGAAACCCTCTTTGCCAGTCGAAAACAAAAGGCTGAAAATCTCCTACAAAAATGGAATAGCTTTCTAAAAGAAGGAGAGGTGACCAAGCAGTTACAAGATTTAACAGCTACCATGAAAACCCTAGAGCAGGAAAGACAGACTGAAGTTTGGAAGGCATTCTGCCATGTTTTAGAACAATTTGCGACTGTTTTTGCTGGTTCATCAGTTAGTCTAGAGGACTTTCTTGCCTTGCTTCATTCTGGAATGAGCCTATCTCAGTATCGCACCATTCCAGCAACAGTAGATACCGTTCTGGTACAGAGCTATGATTTGATTGCCCCTCTGACTGCTGACTTTGTCTATGCCATTGGGCTGACTCAGGACAATTTACCAAAAATTGCGCAAAATACCAGTATTTTGACAGATGAAGAAAGACAAAGCTTAAACCAAGCGACGGAGGAAGGGGCACAATTGCTGATTGCCAGCAGTGAAAATCTCAAGAAAAATCGCTATACTATGCTTTCCTTGGTCAATTCTGCTCGTAAGCAGTTGGTCTTGTCGGCTCCAAGCCTTTTTAACGAAAGTGAAAGTAAGGAATCTGCCTATCTTCAAGAGTTGGTCCATTTTGGATTTAGTCGGAAAGAGAAGAGGATGAATCACAAAGGGCTGTCTAAGGAAAATATTGGGTCCTATCATAGTCTTTTGTCTAGTCTGGTTGCCTATCACCAGCAGGGCGAGATGAGTGAGACTGAGCAAGATTTGACCTTTGTCAAGGTTCTGGCGCGTGTGATGGGTAAAAAACTAGAACAGCAAGGTCTGGAAAATCCAGCCCTCCCAACCAGCCCCAGCAGTAAACCCTTAGCAAAGGACACCTTACAGGCTCTCTATCCTGCTGAACAGGAATTTTACCTGTCTACCTCTGGTTTGACGGAGTTTTACCGCAATGAATACAGTTATTTCCTCCGCTACGTGTTAGGCTTGCAGGAGGAATTGCGCCTGCGTCCTGATGCCCGCAGTCACGGAAATTTCTTGCACCGTATCTTTGAACGTGCCTTGCAGTTGCCTGATGAAGATTCCTTTGACCACCGTCTAGAACAAGCTATCCAAGAAACCAGTCAAGAACGCGAATTTGAGGCTATTTATCAGGAAAGTTTGGAAGCCCAGTTTACCAAGGAAGTTCTGCTTGATGTGGCGCGGACAACTGGACATATTCTCCGACACAATCCAGCCATCGAAACCATCAAAGAAGAAGCAAATTTTGGTGGAAAAGAGCAGGCCTTTATTCAATTGGACAATGGGCGCAGTGTCTTTGTACGAGGCAAGGTGGACCGAATTGACCGTTTGAAAGCTGATGGATCGATAGGAGTAGTAGACTACAAATCCAGTCTGACCCAGTTCCAGTTTCCTCATTTCTTTAATGGCCTCAATTCTCAGTTGCCAACTTATCTAGCTGCCTTAAAAAGAGAAGGGGAGCAGAACTTTTTTGGTGCCATGTACTTGGAAATGGCTGAGCCTGTCCAATCTTTGATGTCCGTTAAAAGTCTGGCAGGTGCAGTAGTAGAAGCTAGCAAGTCAATGAAATACCAAGGCCTCTTTTTAGAAAAAGAAAGCAGTCATTTGGGTGAATTTTACAATAAAAATAAAGCCAATCAGCTGACGGAGGAGGAATTCCAGCTCCTACTGGACTACAATGCCCATCTTTACAAGAAAGCTGCTGAGAAGATTTTAGAAGGTCAGTTCGCCATTAACCCTTATACTGAAAATGGCAGAAGTATTGCACCGTATGTTCAGCAACATCAAGCCATCACAGGATTTGAAGCCAATTACCATTTGGGGCAAGCCCGTTTCCTAGAAAAGTTGGACTTAACTGATGGCAAGCGTCTGGTCGGAGAAAAACTCAAGCAAGCTTGGTTTGAAAAAATAAGAGAGGAGTTGAATCGATGAAGCCTATTCCCTTTTTAACTGAGAAGGAAATTCAAAAATTGCAAGACGCAGAAGCAAATTCGAGCAAGGAACAAAAGAAAACTGCCGAGCAAATTGAAGCCATCTACACTTCTGGTCAGAATATCCTCGTTTCAGCATCGGCTGGTTCTGGGAAGACTTTTGTCATGGCAGAGCGCATTCTAGATCAATTAGCGCGTGGAGTGGAAATCAGTCAACTCTTTATCTCAACCTTTACCGTTAAGGCTGCCACAGAGCTTAAAGAACGTTTGGAGAAAAAAATAAGCCAACAAATCCAAGAAAGTAGCGATGTTGACCTCAAACAACACTTGGGTCGCCAGTTGGCAGACCTACCCAACGCTGCCATCGGTACCATGGACTCATTTACACAAAAGTTCCTTAGCAAACACGGTTATCTACTTGATGTTGCTCCTAATTTCCGTATTTTACAAAACCAGAGCGAGCAACTCCTTCTAAAAAACGAAGTCTTTCATGAGGTCTTTGAAGCCCATTACCAAGGTAAACAGAAAGAGAAGTTTAGTCATTTGCTGAAAAACTTTGCTGGACGTGGAAAAGATGAAAGAGGTCTGCGCCAGCAGGTCTATAAAATCTATGATTTCCTCCAATCTACCAGCAATCCTCAGAAATGGCTGAGAGAATCTTTCCTCGAAGGCTTTGAAAAAGCTGATTTTACCAGTGAAAAAGACAAACTGACCCAACAAATCCAGCAAACCCTTTGGGACTTGGAAAGTTTCTTCCGTTACCATTTGGATAATGATGCCAAGGAGTTTCCAAAGGCTGCTTATCTAGAAAATGTTCAGTTGATTTTAGATGAAATTGGCTCCTTAAATCAGGAGTCCGATAGTCAGGCTTATCAAGCAGTGCTTGCGCGTGTTGTCGCCATTTCGAAAGAGAAAAACGGTCGAGCCCTGACTAATGCCAGTCGTAAGGCTGATTTGAAGCCACTGGCCGATGCCTACAACGAAGAAAGAAAGTCCCAGTTTGCTAAACTAGGACAACTGTCAGACCAGGTAACCATTCTCGACTATCAAGAACGTTATCATGGAGACACATGGGAACTAGCTAAAACTTTCCAAACCTTCATGAGTGATTTTGTGGAGGCTTATCGTCAGCGTAAACGTCAGGAAAATGCCTTTGAATTCGCTGATATCAGCCATTACACTATTGAGATTTTAGAGAATTTCCCGCAAGTTCGTGAGGCTTATCAGGATCGCTTCCACGAAGTCATGGTCGATGAGTATCAGGATACCAACCACATTCAAGAACGGATGTTGGAATTGCTATCTAATGGTCACAATCGCTTTATGGTGGGGGATATCAAGCAGTCCATTTACCGTTTCCGTCAGGCAGATCCCCAGATTTTCAATGAGAAATTCCAAAGATATGCACAAAATCCCCAAGAAGGAAAGCTCATTCTGCTCAAGGAAAATTTCCGTAGTAGTTCAGAAGTGCTGTCAGCAACCAATGATGTTTTTGGACGCCTTATGGACCAAGAAGTCGGAGAAATCAACTATGATAACATGCACCAGCTTGTTTTTGCCAATACTAAACTGATTCCTAATCCAGACAATAAGGCAGAATTTCTCCTCTACGACAAGGACGATACAGGTGAGGAAGAAGAGAGCCAAGCAGAAACGAAATTAACAGGTGAAATGCGCCTGGTCATCAAGGAAATCCTCAAACTCCATCAAGAAAAAGGTGTTGCTTTTAAGGAAATTGCCCTTTTGACCTCTAGCCGCAGTCGAAATGACCAGATCCTTCTTGCCTTGTCTGAGTACGGGATACCTGTCAAAACCGATGGCGAGCAAAACAATTATCTCCAATCCCTAGAAGTGCAAGTCATGCTAGACACCCTTCGTGTCATTCACAATCCCCTGCAAGACTATGCCTTAGTTGCTCTTATGAAGTCTCCTATGTTTAGCTTTGATGAGGACGAGTTAGCACGCTTGTCTCTTCAGAAAGATGAGGACAAGGTTCAAGAGAATCTCTATGAGAAGTTAGTCAATACTCAAAAACAGGCAACAAGCCAGAAAAACTTAATTCATACTGATTTAGCTGAAAAACTAAATCAATTCATGAATATCTTGGATTCTTGGCGCTTGTATGCCAAAACCCACTCCCTCTATGACTTGATTTGGAAGATTTATAATGACCGTTTTTACTATGACTATGTTGGAGCTTTGCCAAATGGTCCTGCTAGGCAGGCTAATCTCTATGCCCTAGCACTGCGGGCTGACCAGTTTGAAAAGAGCAATTTCAAGGGCTTGTCTCGTTTTATTCGTATGATTGACCAAGTCTTGGAAGCCCAGCACGATCTTGCGAGCGTGGCTGTCGCACCGCCAAAAGATGCAGTAGAGCTCATGACCATTCACAAGAGTAAAGGACTGGAGTTCCCTTACGTTTTTATCCTCAATATGGATCAGGACTTCAATAAGCAAGACAGCATGTCAGAAGTCATTCTCAGCCGTAAAAATGGACTAGGTGTCAAATATATTGCCAAAATGGAGACAGGAGCAGTGGAAGCTCATTATCCTAAAACCATCAAACTCTCCATTCCTAGCCTAACTTATATACAGAATGAAGAGGAATTACAGCTGGCAAGCTATTCTGAGCAGATGCGCCTTCTGTATGTTGCCATGACACGGGCTGAGAAAAAGCTTTATCTTGTCGGCAAGGGTTCGCGTGAAAAGCTGGAATCCAAGGAATACCCAGCAACCAAAAATGGGAAACTAAATAGCAATACTAGACTGCAAGCCAAGAATTTCCAAGATTGGCTTTGGGCTATTAGCAAAGTGTTTGCCAAGGACAATTTCAACTTTAGCTATCGTTTTGTTGGCGAAGACCAGTTGACTAGAGAAGCTATCGGAGAGTTGGAAAACAAGAGCCCTCTACAAGATAGCTCTCAAGCAGACAACCGCCAGTCTGAAACCATCAAAGAAGCTCTGGAAATGCTGAAAGAGGTGGAAGTTTATAATACTCTTCACCGCGCAGCCATTGAGCTTCCTAGTGTTCAAACCCCAAGTCAAATCAAGAAATTCTATGAACCAGTTATGGATATGGAAGGTGTCGAGATTGCAGGTCAAGGCCAGTCAGTAGACAAGAAAATTAGCTTTGAGTTACCAGATTTTTCAACCAAAGAAAAGGTAACAGGAGCTGAGATTGGTAGTGCTACCCACGAACTCATGCAGAGAATTGACCTAAGTCAGCGACCAACCCTTGCTAGCCTGACAGAAACTCTCAAACAAGTTCAAACCAGCCCAGCTGTCAGAGACAAGATCAATCTTGCTAAAATTCTTTCATTCTTTGACACAGCACTTGGTCAAGAAATTCTTGCTAATACAGACCATCTTTATCGCGAGCAACCTTTCTCCATGCTCAAACGAGATCAAAAGAGTCAGGAAGACTTCGTTGTCCGTGGAATCTTGGACGGCTATCTGCTTTATGAGGATCGTATCGTTCTTTTCGACTACAAGACAGACCGCTATGACGAGCCAAGTCAACTCATAGACCGCTATCGTGGTCAATTAGCCCTTTATGGAGAGGCTTTATCACGAGCCTATTTGATTGAAAATATTGAAAAATACTTGATTTTACTCGGTAAAGACGAGGTTCAAGTTGTAAAAGTATAATCTAGAAAGGAGACCTCATGACACTTCCAGTTAGAAAATCCCTGCACGATGCGGTTTTACAGGCTTCAAAAGCCGATACTTGGGAACAGGCTACCAAGGAATGGAATGAAGTTTCCTTGATTTTTAATGGTATCGGCCGTAGCAATTGTGTTTGTGGGAATGCTATCAAATACGCCTACGAACTCTTTAACGGTGTCACAGGCCAACGCCTCTTTCCAATCGGCAGCGATTGTGTTCGTCATTTTCATCGATTGTCCCTTGACCAGCAACTAGAAGAGGAAGAAAAATTACTCAGAAAGGTTGAAAATCTTACCAGAAAAGCCCAGAAAAAGGAAAAAATCAAGGTCAATAAAAGTGACTTTGACGAGCGACTTCTAAAATGGCTCTGGGAAAAAGGCGTTTTCAAGCCTAATCGTGGCAATCAGTTCGCACCTGAGAGAGACTACCAACTCTTCCTAGAAGTCTTTCAAGGAGGAAATTGGACCAAGGCTGAGCCAAAGAAGAAGGCTCGCATGGAAGAAGTCCTTGAAAAATGCATTAAGCCCTTTTTACTTGGAAAACCGGATGATCAACTCTACCTTGTCAAGCTAGGCAAGGAGAAAATTGACTACGAACAAGAACTCCGTATCCAGGCAGAGAAAGAGCGCAAGAAGAGGGATAAAATCGCCAAGCAATATGCAGACAATCTGGTCCTAGCCATGGGACCAGCAGAGCGGGCCTATCAAGACTACTTTGGCTTTACAGAAACCCTAACCCAAGAAGAACGCAAGTGGGAAAAAATACTTTTTGGTAAAAATCGAACAGAACGGGCTATTAAGGCCAAGCAATACCAAAAAGAGTTGGAAAAAGATCAACGAATTGCGAGTCAGGATCCAATTGAAAGAAAGCAGAAGCAGACCTGGCTCCTCAATTCCTATTTTCGTGAGCTTCCTGACGAAAAATCCCGCTTTGCTCGGCTCTTATTAGAATATCGAAAAAGTGGCGAAGTTCCCTTTTCAACCGCATACCTGTCAAATCATCTCATCGACTTTTTCTATAAAATGAAAGCTTTTGAGTTTGAAATTGCACCAGAACAAGTCCGAGACTTTTTAAAAGAAAGCCTACAGGCAGAACATCTATCATCAGCACAAGAAAGCTGGATAGATGGAATTCTTCTCAACTGCATCAAACCATTTTTAGAACGATTATTGATATAAGTAACACCTGCCGTGGGAATGCCATGGTAGGTGCTGTTTTTTAAATAGTCAGTATCATTCTCTACAGATTTAATAGAAAAAAGAATTTACTTATGCATATATTTTTTATTACACTGGATAACTTTTAAAATCTTATGAGAGTTTAAATTATGACTAGCTTAATTTAAGGTTTCGTAGTATAATTACATTAGGAGAAAAATGTATAAACCAATATTTATAAGTTGTTCGAAATACACATATCAACGTTAAGTTATTTATTACAGTAACTAAAACTATATTATATAAGGAAATATTACATGATTGATATCCACTCTCACATTATTTTTGGTGTAGATGATGGACCAAGCACAATTGAAGAAAGCCTAGCTCTTCTGAAAGAAGCTTTTTCACAGGGAGTTCGTACGATTGTATCCACTTCACATCGTAGAAAACATATGTTTGAAACTCCAGAAGATACAATTATGACCAACTTTAAAGAGGTTCAATCACTTGCTAAGAAAGAACTGCCTGACTTAACTCTTTTATATGGAGCAGAAATCTTCTACACCCAAGATATTCTTGAAAAGCTGGAACGTAAACAAATTCCTACTCTGAATGATACACAATATGCTTTAATCGAATTCAGCCCGACCACCCCCTATTGGGAAATCCGTAATGCAGTAAGTAAAGTTTTATTGTTAGGAATTAGACCTGTCATTGCCCATATTGAACGCTATGCTGAACTAGAAAAAAATGAAAAAAGAGTTAAAGAGCTGATAGATATGGGATGTTATACTCAAATAAATAGTTCTAATGTTCTTAAGCCCAAAATGTTTGGTGATAAGTATCGCGTATTCAAAAAAAGAGCTCAATATTTTCTTGCCCATAATCTAGTTCACTGTGTGGCTAGCGATATGCATAATTTAAGCTCAAGACCGCCGTATATGGAGCAAGCATTTGACACGATTAGTCATCAGTATGGAAGGGAAAGAGCAGAAGAATTATTTTTAGTAAATCCTAAGTTGATAATATCGAACAAAAATACTAAAAAAACAATTATTGTTTGATTTCTCCAGTTTTAGTTTGAGATTTCTCTCATTTTATGGTATATTAAAATCCAATTTATACATAACGAATATATATATTTATAATAATCCTCTATTTTAACCTTGGTTAATATATATATATATATATATGCAACTAGGTACACACTAATATATGTGTATTGTTCAGGAGGAAGATGATGATTTATAGAAGAGCCAAGAGAATGGTAGAACTTCTTATTTCTATATTTTTATTAATTTTAATAATCCCCATTTGTCTCATTACTTGTATTTTTATTGTTATAGAATCAAGTGGCAATCCCATTTTCATACAAGAACGAGTTGGATTAAATGGACGAAAATTTATGATGTATAAACTCCGTTCCATGTATTTGGATGCAGAGAAAAATGGTCATCAATGGGCAAGTAAAAATGATAAACGAATTACCAAAGTTGGACGGTTTATACGAAGAACCAGAATTGATGAATTTCCACAAATTATCAATATTATTAAAGGGGAAATGTCAATTATCGGGCCTCGACCAGAAAGACCGGAGTTTGTTAACGAATTTTTAAAATATATCCCTGATTTTAATAAGCGATTAGCTGTTCGTCCAGGAATTACAGGATGGGCTCAAGTGAATGGTGGTTATGATTTGACTCCTAAAGAAAAATTAGGATATGATATATACTATATCAAGCATGAAAGTATTAAATTAGATTTCCTCATTTTACTAAAAACAGCCAAAGTTATTTTTAATGGACATGGATTTAGATAATTCATATAGGGAAGATAAGCAAAGGACAAAAATAAAAGATGAATATTTTTAATAAAAATG
Source organism: Streptococcus mitis (assembly GCF_946188375.1). Classification (GTDB taxonomy): domain Bacteria; phylum Bacillota; class Bacilli; order Lactobacillales; family Streptococcaceae; genus Streptococcus; species Streptococcus mitis_CX. Next base: position 186,519 of record NZ_CAMHUS010000001.1, on the reverse strand, counting down.
TTAATAGAGTTTTTTCTTTGATAAAAAGTAAACTACTATTTTTACTTCTATTTACTATAATAGGGACGACAGCAGTTGGTCTATATACCGTGTTTATCATTTCTCCTATATACAGCGTCTCCTCTAAGCTGATAATGAAGAATGCATCAACTCAAACAAATGGCCAGAATAATGATACACAAACGATTGAAGCGATAAACCTCTTTCAAAGACAAGCTAAAACTTATTTAGAAATAGCAGATCTTCCCCCTGTAAAAGATGAGACCAATAAAGCATTAAGCTTATCACCAGATGAAATTTCAAAAATCAAGTCTGTTAAATTAACGAATGACTCAGGATCTCAGTTGGTAACAGTAACAGTACGAGCGCTAGATCGAAACTTAGCAGAACGTTATATTAAAGAGTATGTGTCTCAGTACAAGAAATTTACAGCAGATAGATTAGGGCGCGACAACTTGTCAGTTGTTACAGAAGCACTGGGAAGTGATTCTCCAGTTTATCCCGTTCTATGGAAGAATCTTCTTGTATCTATTCTAGTATTTTCTTTTGTAGGATTTAATGTTATTTTCCTCAAATATGTATTGAGTGATTCGATTGATTCTTACGAAGACTTGGAAGAGTTAGTGGGAACACCTGTTCTCGGGATGATTCCGACTATAGAGAGAAAGAGAAGAGGTGAGTGACATGCATATCGAAGTTATTCATAACAGTAAATCCATCGTAGCTGAGTCCTTTAGAACTTTAAGGAGTAATCTTCAGTTCTCAGAATTTGGAAAAAATATTAAAATTATTGTCGTTACAAGTGCCAATCCTAACGAAGGAAAGAGTGAAGTCAGTATCAATCTTGCTGCCTCATTGGCTCAACAAGGGAAAAAAGTGATTATCATAGACGCAGATATGCGTAAACCAACCCAACATAAATTAACAGAGGTAAGTAATACCGAGGGTCTCAGCACCTTCTTATTAAAAAGATCTGGTGTAGATTCCATTAATCATCTAACGATAAATGATGTGAATTTAGATGTACTGACTTCAGGACCTGTTCCGCCTAATCCTTCTGAGATGTTAGCTAGTTCTTCGATGGATGAAACACTTAAAGCATTTGAAGATTTTTATGACTATGTCATTATCGATACACCTCCCTTGCTAGCAGCAACTGATGCCCAAGTTTTAGCCAGTATTTCGGATGCTACCCTTCTGGTAGTAGATATCAAAAAATCAAAACGACGACAAATAATAGAAGCAAAAAGAAGATTAGACCATGTTGGAGCTAGACTACTTGGTGTGATAATGAATAAAATGGATTCACATAAAGACACCTATTATTACTATTATTAAACTAACTATTTGAAAGGCAGGAGAGAAAAAATGACAATCTATCTTTTAATGTTCGTCTATGTCTCTTTTCTTGCCTTTTTCTCATTGAAATATGAGGATAAAGCAAAAGAATTAGGTTTCCTTGTTCTTCCGACTTTTTTCTTTTTTTTAATCATTGCGGGTTTTCGTACTTCTAGCGTCGGAGGAGACTTAGGAACTTATATCCATATTTTTGAATCGAATCATTTACAACTTCCGGATTTATCAAATCTATTTCGTTCTCGATTTGAACTTGGTTATTTAGTAAGTAATATTTTTCTAAGAAACTTTAGTGAGCACTATCCATTTTTATTATTTTCTTATGCCTTTATAACTTTAGTTGCCTGGTTTCTTGTGCTTTATAAGCATTCTAAAAATGTTTACATGAGTTTACTGATTTACTTCAGCTCGTTAGGACTCTTTTTTTATTCTTTATCAAATATCAGGCAAGGTCTAGCGATCGCTTTAAGTTTTTTAGGGTTTCACTACGTAGTAAAAAACAAGAAGATTTTAGCATGGGTATTTATCTTACTAACTCCCTTATTTCATACATCTGGTATCGTCTGCCTCTTGTTTTTCCCCCTTAAAAAAATCGTTTTAAATAAAAGAATATACCAATTTGTGTTCCTTGCATTTCTAATCATCTTACCTTTTATCAAACAAATTGCAACTATCTTTATTTCTTTCTTCCCTCAGTATACTTCCTATCTGGAATCATCATGGTTTTTGGAAAGCAATAAATGGGCACCTGTATTTTTAACAATTTGGTATGGTATCGTTCTGATCTTTGGTGAATTAGTGATTAGAAAACAGAAGTTATCGACTGAAGAAGAATTTATAAGAACTTTGTTCTTTATCTCCTTTTTATTTACTGCGTCAACTTTGCAAACAAGTCTTTTTGGCAGATTCGCACACTATTTTACCCCCTTTATTTGCCTATATATCCCTATGATTTTATCTAAAATAGGTGACAAAAAAGTTCAATGGATTTTATTTTATTTGATGATATTGGTTTACGCTTCAATCTTTCTAGTCATTGTTTATTTTAAAGCTGACTGGTACCATGTCGTTCCCTACCGTTCAGTTATTGTAGATTGGTTATTTGGAAATTAGGTTTAGGAGTTATAAAATGAAATTTTCAGTTTTAACTACAGTATATAAAAAAGAAACTCCTAGAAATTTAAGGAAAAGTTTACTAAGCTCTTATCATCAGACCATTAAACCAACAGAAATCATTTTAGTTTGTGATGGTACATTGCCAGAAGAGCTAGATAGAGAAATCGAAAAGTTGCAGAGAGAAATCCCGATTTTAAAGGTTTTTCATTTACCTAAAAACCTAGGCTCTGGACCAGCTTCCCTCTTTGGAGTCAATCAATGTCAAACAGAATTCATTGCAAGAATGGACAGTGATGATTATTCTCTAGAAACAAGATTTGAGAAGCAATTAGCTGCCTTTGAAAAAAATCCCAACCTCATCATGGTTGGGTCCAATATCCTAGAAAAAAATACAGAGTTTACCGCCTTAAAGAAAGTACCAGAAACCACAGCCGAAATTCGTCAATATTCGAAAATGAGAAATCCCTTTAATAATCCATCGAGTATGATGAAAAAAGAGTATATCTTGAAGGCTGGTAATTATCGTAAATTCCGTTACCTAGAGGATTATGACCTCACAATGAGATTGTTACACGATAATCCAACTAAGGATTTTTTGAATATCCAGGAACCTTTAGTAGTCATGCAGACAAACGATTCTAGCTATCTGAGGAGAGGTGGTTTCTTGTATGTAAAGACTGACTTTATGCTCCAATTAGATTTTTATCGCAGAAGAGATATTACTCTAGTAGAATTATTTAGAAATATTTTCCTTCGTAATGCGATTCGAATTCTTCCAAATTCAATTAGGAAATGGGTCTATAGGAAAAAAATGAGAGAAGATGTAGAGGTGGTTAGGAAGATATGAAGAGAGTCATTACATACGGAACATTTGATTTATTGCATTATGGTCATATTAATCTCTTAAAAAGGGCAAAAGCTTTGGGAGATTATTTGATTGTAGGATTATCCACCAATGAATTTAATAGACTAGAAAAAAATAAAGAATGTTATTTCGATTACGAAGAAAGAAAATCTCTATTAGAGGCTATCAGATATGTGGATCTTGTCATACCAGAAGAAAATTGGGATCAAAAAATCTCAGACATCGAAAAGTATCATGCTGATGTCTTTGTCATTGGAGATGATTGGCAGGGCAAGTTTGATTATTTAAGTGATATGGGGATAGAGGTTGTTTACCTACCACGAACAAAAGAAATTTCAACCTCTAAGATAAAGAATGATTTGAATCAAGGAAACTAGGATGAAATATCAAGTCATACATGTAACAGGTGGTGTAAGGAATACCATGAGCGGGGTACAAAGTTTTATAAAGAATCATATCCCAACTGATGATCAAGAATTTGAATATATGGTTGGCGAGTCAAATGGCGACGCTCATTTCCCATTTAATCAATACCTAGATGAAAAAGAAATCAAACGCATTGTATTTCCTGCCCTACAGATTTCTAAACTATTTGCCTATGCGAGAGAGTGCCGACAATTTTATGAAAGGAATAAGATTGACATTCTCCATGTCCATAATCCTATAACCGCTTTTATACATAATTACTATGCTCGAAAAAATGGTGTCCCAGTTAGGATTTACCACAATCATAGTAGCCAATTTTCAGACACTTGGTTAAAAAGTATTCGCAATCAATTTTTGGTCTTTTTAGCTTTGAAAAATGCGACCCATCGAATCTCTTGTGGTCAATTAGCTGGATTGAAGATATTTGGAAAAAAAGAATTTCAAATCCTTCCAAATGCAATTGACATCAACAAGTATCGGTTTTCTCCAACTTTCCGAGAAGAAATTCGCAAAAAGTTTCATATAGCTGAACATCAAAAAGTAGTTGGGATGATTGGTATCTTAAATCCCTTCAAAAACCAGAGTTTTTTGATTGAAATTGCTAAAGAATTGCCTGATGTTACTTTTTTCTTTGTTGGTGAAGGACCAGATCGTTCAATTCTAGAAGGAAAAAGTAAGGAATTGAAGAATATTATCTTTACAGGAAAAAGAGAAGATGTTCATAAATTTTATTCAGCCTTTGATATTTTTGCCTTTCCATCTTTGTATGAAGGTTTCCCAATGGTACTGGTAGAAGCTCAATGTTCTGGAGTCAATATTATCATGAATGAAACAATTGATCCAACAACTCAGATTGTTGATGAACTCTGTACAGCTATGCCACTAGATAAGGTTAAATGGGTGAACTATATAGAAAAAATGCCTTTCAAGGAGAAGCAACGACAGCTGAATGAACACCTAAAGCGGTTTGACATTGAAGAAAATGTTCAAAATTTAAAAGAAATTTATAAGCAAGGTTTAAAAAGAGAATGATCAAGTATTTAAAACCCTTACTTTTTAAAGTAAGTGATTTTACTTATAAACTAAATAAAATGATTCCCAAGAAAAGGAATAGAATTGTTCTGTATTCTAACTGGGGATTTAGAGATAATCTTAGAACACTCTATCACCATTTAGTGGATAATAGCTACCAAGAAGTATATGAAATCGTTTGTGCATCTAATGATTTTTATCATTTAGAAAAAGAACATGATGTAAAGTATGTTTCTATTTATCGAGGTTTCTTTTATTTTTTAACATCTAAATATTTTTTCTATTCATTTGGCAAGTATCCTATAAAACCTGCTCCAAGCCAGATGGTTGTCAACTTGTGGCATGGAATGCCCTTGAAAAAAATTGGGAATCTTGAAGTTGGAATGGAAAAAATTGACTATAATTTCTTTACAAAATTAGTCTCCTCTTCAGAATTATTTACTCCAATCATGAAAGCAGCCTTTAATGCTAAAGATGAGCAGATGCTTCTTGTTGGTAATATTCGAAATGATGAGCTCTTTAAAGAGAAAAAAGAGAAGAAAATCATCTGGATGCCAACATACCGCAATTCTAAAAACTATCATGATAGCCAAGCAGCATTGATATTTTCTTTAGAAGAAGAGGACTTTCAAAACATTGAAGAGCTACTTTCAAACTATGGCTATCAACTTTACATTAAACTTCACCCTCTTGAGGAATCTCGGTTACAATTCGAAATGAATGCTTCGACCATTCATCTATTAACAGAAGATATCATTAGTGAGCAATATGGGACTTTGTATACCTTTTTAGGAACAACCAGTGCATTGATTACAGATTATTCTTCAGTATTTTTAGATTATTATTTATTAAATAGGCCCGTTGCATTTACCATTAATGATTATGAGGAATACAAGGAAAAACGAGGTTTTGTATTTGAAGATGTGAAGAGTTTAATGGTGGGTAGTGTCATTCGTGATTCACATGATTTATTAGACTTTCTAGAGAGTGTCATGAAATCTGAAGATCCTTATATGGACGAACGAAAAAATGTCAATAACAAGGTAAATGCCATTCAAAAAGATTTTACAAAGACACTTTTGGATGAAATTGGATTAAGGAAATAAGGTTAGGATAAAGAATGATTAGTGTAATCGTACCTGTTTATAATGTAGAAACTTATCTGGAAGAATGTTTAGACAGCATTCAAAACCAAACCTACACAGACCTTGAAGTCCTTTTAGTCAATGATGGTTCTACAGATGGCTCACAAGCTATTTGTGAACGTTATTGCCAAACAGATAAGCGTTTCCGATTAATCAATCAAAGCAACCAAGGCCAAAGTGTTGCACGAAATACGGGTGTAGCAGCTTCAAGAGGCGAGTTTATTGCATTTGTAGATAGCGACGATATCATCTTACCGAATTATTTAGAAACCTTAATGCACTATATGAGTGACTACGTCGATATTGTAGAAAGTCAGTTCACCGTGCATAAAAAGGATTTCTTGGCTGCGAAGTCTCAAGAGATAAAGATTCTTTTTGAGGGAAATTCTGAAGAGGCAGTGAAAGTTGTTCCTAACCACCTACTAAGTGTCAATCCAGTCACAAAGCTTTATAGAAGAGCTATTGTCGAAGCTATTCCTTACTTAGAAGGCTTCATTTTTGAAGATATTTATAGTGGAATTGGTATGCTTAAATACATCAGAAAGATTGTTAAGATTGATTATGTAGGCTATTATTACCGTCAACACGCAACTAGTACCATGCATCGAACCTTTACTCCCAAAAACTTGGATGTATTTACAGTCAGTGACCAATTGATAGACTTGTATTCTGATAGGGAAGAACTTCTTCCTTATATTGGTAAATACCTAGTTCATGTAGCAACCATGCATTATCAAGACTATATTCAAAAAGGGAATCCCTATGCAGATGTCTATAATCAGAAATTGGCTGACTATGTAACTATCACCAAGAAAAATCCTGAGGTAGCCAAAAGTTCGCGTATGATTAGACTGTATAAGCTGTGTCCAAAATATTACAACACCATTCTATTTCCTTTCTATCACTCTATATGGAAATGGAAAAATGACATTCAGAAAGACAAGATAGAAGAATGAAACAGTATCATTCAAGAGGGAAAGAGGAAAATGATTAGCGTAATCGTTCCAGTTTATAACGTGGAAGAATATCTGGAAGAATGTCTAGAGAGTATTCGAAAGCAAACCTATCAAGATATCGAAGTCATTTTAGTCAATGATGGTTCTACAGATGGCTCCCAAGCTATTTGTGAGCATTTTTGCCAAACAGATAATCGCTTCCGATTGATTAATCAAAAGAATCAAGGTCAAAGTGTAGCCAGAAATCGTGGTGTGAAAGAATCCATGGGCGAATACATCATGTTTGTCGATAGTGATGATGTTGTGAAAGAGAATATAGTAGAAGTATTATTCTCCTATATGAAGGCGGATGTAGATATCGTAGAATGCAAAAGTACTAAAATTAAAGAAGAATTATTAAAAAATGAACCTAACAGAATTATATTTGAAGGAAAATCAACAGAAGCAATTCTTAATTGTATTGGCTATAAAGAAGTAAAGTATTGTGTTTTTACCAAGCTATATAGAAGAGAAATTGTTGAAAAAGTTCCATTTTTAGAGGGATATATTTACGAAGATCTTTATACAGGAATCAATTATTTAAAACATATTCGTAAAATAATTGTCGTTGATTTAGCAGGTTATTATTACCGAGTTCGTCCGAATAGTACTATGACCCAAGCATTTAATGAGAAAAATTTAGATATTATTACAGTAGGAAATAAATTAATCGAATCTTTCCAAGATGATGGATATTTATTACCGTATATTGGATACTTTATGTTTTATCTTGGACTTAGCCATTATCAAAGAGATGGAATCACGAGGAGGAGCCCTTATGTTGATTTATATGAAAATTTTATCAGAGAGTGTGCTTTTATTGCAAAGCAATCTCAAGAAGTTGTTTGTAAATACCGTTTACTAAGACTTTATTTAATGGCACCTAAATATTTTACAATAATTACTCATCCAGTATATCAGTTTATTGATAAAATATGGAATAATTTTAAAATGTTGATTCACAAACTATAACTGAAGGAGCCTATGAACAAAAATGATTAGTATAATTGTACCTGTTTATAATGTGGAATCCTATTTGAAAGAATGTTTAGAAAGTATCCAAAAACAAACTTATACAAATTTTGAAGTTATATTAGTTAATGATGGATCTACTGATAATTCAAAAGAAATTTGTGAAGAATATTGTAGGAAAGATACTCGTTTTCACTTAATAAATCAGGAAAACCAAGGGCAGAGTATTGCAAGAAATAGAGGCGTTGCTGAGTCTACAGGAGAATTCATTGTTTTTATTGATAGTGATGATATAGTAAAGTTTGATTTGTTGTCGCAATTAAATAAGCATATGTTTGATGGAATTGATATTGTAGAATGTAATATAACCGAGGATATTCATTGTTTAAATTCCGAAGGAAAAGAAATTGATGTTAAAGAATTGGATTCAAATGAAGCGTTATACCAATGTTTTAATCATGGAGTAAATTGGAGCCCTGTCGCAAAACTCTATCGTCGTAAAATAGTGGAGAAAGTTCCGTTTTTAGAAAATTTAATTTATGAAGATTTTTATACTGGAATCGTCTCTTTAAAATATATTCATAAAATGAGAAAAATTGACTATATTGGTTATTATTATCGATATCATACTTCTAGTACGATGAATCAGACATATTCAGAAAAGAATCTTGATATTTTTAAGGTTGGCGAAAAATTATTAGAGGAATTTAGAGAAGATAATTGGTTACCTTATGTAGGGAATATGTTATTTTTAGTCGGTATTGGACATTTCAAAAAGTATAACATAAGAGTTGGACATCCATATTATCAGTTATATGTTGATGCAATTGATAACTATTTTGAAATAGCTAAGAAATCATCAGATATTTTTAAATCTAGTAAACTATTAAGATGGTATAGTTATTCACCAAAATATTTTTTTAATTTATATTATCCTTTGTATTTAAGATATTTAGACATTCGAAAAAAATGGAAAATTTAATAGGAGGCTATTTATGATTAGTGTCATTGTACCAGTTTTCAATGTTGAAGAGTATCTGGAAGAATGTTTAGATAGTATTCAATGTCAAACTTATAGCAATATTGAAGTGATTTTAGTCAATGACGGTTCAACAGATGCTTCAAAAGAAATTTGTGAGAGATATTGTAGGTTGGACAGTCGTTTTCACTTAATCAATCAAGCAAATAAAGGATTAAGTGGCGCTCGTAATCGTGGTATGACTGAATCTAAAGGCGAATTTATCACTTTTGTAGACAGCGATGATGTCATTAAAGACGATATGTTGGAGCAATTATTAAGGCACATGACTTCAGAAGAAATGGACATCGTAGAATGTTGGTATACAAATGATAAAAAAGAAATAGAAATCCCTTCTCCCGAGAATGTCAAAATAATTTTTCAAGGAAATGCTAAAGAAGCTTTAGTCTCTTTATGTGAAGATAATATTGTCCGTTTGAATGCAGTCGCTAAACTTTTTCGAAGACAAGTGATTGTCAATTTTCCATTTTTAGAAGGTCTATTTTATGAAGATGTGTATGGCGGAATGGGAATCTTAAAACAGATACATAAAATAGTGAAAATTGATTATACAGGATATTATTATCGCGTGCGTTCTGGTAGTATTATGAATCGCGAATTTAATTTGAAAAATTTGGATTTGTTTACTATTTGTGATAAAGTGGAACAACTATATGAAGGAAATGCTGACTTACTCCCATATGTACAGCGTCGCTTATTCCATTTAGTTTTGATGCACGTTGTCGACTATCGCATATTTGAGGGAAATCCCTATCAAGAAAAATATGTCGAGTATCTGAATCGTTACGCTAAAAGTTCAAGTCAATCATTATTAATGCGAGCATATCGATTATTCCCTAAAAAGATTGTCTTTATTTCAAGAGTTGTTGGAGCCATTCAATGGAGATTTGAAAAATATATTGTAAAAAGATTTTGGAGAGGGTTGAAGTAGTATGAATTATTACTTAAAAGAATTTTACGCAGAAGCCAAACATGCAGGATCTAAAGCAAGATTAGATGCTGAAAAAATAATGCTAGAAGCAGGATATCAACCTTTTTCCCTAAATAATGATTCAAATCCCATCACTTTGACAAAAAATGATGTGTTAGTTCTTCAATTTCCATTATTATGGCATTCCTTAAAAAAACAAATTTTAACGAGATTTTTTAAAAATAGAACATTCAAAGCTTATTTGCTGATTCATGATATCGAGTCCCTGAGAAACAAAACAATCAAGTCATTTACAGATTTTAAACATTCCATTATCCATTTTTTACAAAATAAAATAGTCCTTGAAAAAGTCGATGGTATTATCGCTCATAATGAAAAGATGAAAGCAGAACTTGTGCGATTAGGAATACCGAAAGAGAAGATTGTTTCCTTAGAGATATTTGACTATTTAATTCCCCATTATAAAGCGAATAAAGCTTATGAGAAAAACACGGTCATAGTTGCTGGAAATTTCGATATTCGGAAAACAAAATATGCAAGACAATTACCTGAAAGTCCTGAATTTTCTATTTATGGGATTAATTTTGAAGAGGAGAATCTTCCTTCAAACGTTCATTATAACGGTGCTTTTTCTCCTGATGAACTTTCTAATCACTTGCATGGCGGTTTTGGCTTAGTCTGGGATGGAGATAGCCCCCATACTTGTAGTGGGATGTATGGAGAATATTTAAAGATGAATAACCCGCATAAAGCGTCTTTATATTTAGCATCAGGTTTTCCAATCATCGTATGGAGCCAATCTGCTTTGGCTGATTTTGTAAGGAATAATCAATGTGGAATACTTGTTGATTCATTGTTTGAAATTGCAGATTGTTTAAACTTAATAGATGAAAAAGATTATCAAGAATTGATTAAAAATAGCAAGAAAACCGGCCAAAAAATCCGTCAGGGGTATTTTCTTAAAACATCCTTAGAAAAATGTGAAAGGAAATTTTAGCGTTTATGAAATTCCAAACCTTACAAGAAAAAATCACTCGCTATCATACAATTCTAAAATGTTATGGTCTCAATCCAACTCTAGCTTATTATCTTGCGCAACAGTCTGAGACGAAGTACTATGATTTTCGTAGAAAAATTCTTTTGGATTTTGTACTAAAATTAAGAAAAGAAGCACAACTAGTTGATTCGAGTAATGAAAAAGAGGAAGAAACAACAGAATTTCCGAAAATAATTTGGACAATGTGGCAACAGGGAGAAGCTCAAATGCCTGAGACAGTCCAGGCTTCAATGAAGACCATAAAAGATTTCGCCAAAAGAAATGACTGTGAATTCTATTTGTTGACGGATGAAAATCTGGCGGATTTCATCAATATTCCAATAGACATCACCGAAAAATACAAGAAAAAAGAATTATCAGCTGCGCATTATTCAGATATTATTCGTTTTAGTCTCTTATACCAATACGGTGGAATTTGGATGGATGCAACCTTATTTGTATCTCCCTATGCAACTTTAGAAATGTTTGAGGGTGACTTCTTTACTCTGAATCATCCACCCTTACAGCCAGAAAAAATGGAACGAACTGTCGGTGACTTTAAATGGGCAGGTTTCTTTCTAGCAGGAAAAAAAGGCAAACCTTATTTTAAACATATTCGGGATTTATATCTTTACTATGTTCGTAAATACCCAGTTTTTATTCATTACCTGATGATGGATTATTTTATTTTGTCCGAATATCAGTGCAATCCTTATTTTGAAAACTTAGTGGATAGATTACCGATTCTAGCACCAGCTGAGCGTGTTTGGTTTTTAAGAGACCATGCCCATGATCTTTTTGAGGAAAAAGAATGGGAAGAAGTATTAAAAACAACACCGATTTTGAAAACGACTTATAAAATCAAGAAAGAAGAAGTCCTTCCAGGAAGTTATCTCGATCAACTTTTACAAGGAAAATTAAAGGAATAGATGAAATACACGAAAAAAAGTAGAACAGAATTTGCCACCTTAAATACAAGTATTGCTCTGGCATTGCAACCTTTTCAAGTCCTTCTTGGCTTTATCAATCGAACTATTTTTATCAATTTACTTGGGGTAACCTATCTAGGATTAAACAATTATTTGTCTAGCTTAGTTTCTATTCTGTCTTTGGCAGAATTAGGGGTTGCTGGAGCCATGAGCTATGCACTATATGACCCCTTAGGCAGAGAAGAACATGGAAAAATCAATGCTTTTATGATTCTTTTCAAAAAATTATATATAATCATTGGCTTTTCTATTTTTATACTGGGTGCTATACTTTCTTTATTTCTTCCTTATATGATAAAGGATTATACGGTAAATAGTGAAGTATATTTGATTTTTTTCCTCTTTGTATTTAACTCAGCTTCCAGCTATTTTTTCTCCTATAAACGAACCTTGCTTTATGTCGATCAGCGTAATTATATGATGACTTTGATTGACTTTGGATTAAATACGCTTCGTGTATGCTTGCAAATCGGAATTTTATTCTTTACCAAAAATTATATCTTTTATCTATTGATCAGTATCATGATGAATTTTATAGGGAATATCATCATGTCGGGGATTGTTGATAGATTGTATGGTTACTTGTTTAAGAATGAGATAACACCCATTAATCAGGAGGAAAAAGAAAAATTTATCCGAAATATCAAAGGAAATATAGTCGGTAGTATTGGAGAAACGATTGTTTTTCAAACAGATAGTATTCTAATGGCAAGTTTTGTTAGCTTAGCAGCTATTGGTATTTATGGGAATTATACCTATGTTTTAGGATTTCTTTCATTGATTTTAAATACTGTGATCAATTCAGTTGTTTCTTCCGTAGGTAACTTAGTCCATTCGAAATCTACGACAGTAGCAGATACGGTTAAATTCCTAAAAAAATACCAATTTATTGCTTTTAGCCTGATTTATTTTGCTAGCTTAGGTTATTTAATGTTCATTCATCCATTTATGACTATATGGTTAGGTGAGAGTTTTTCATTTAATTATACGATTGAGATTTTAATCGTCCTTCATTTTTTCCTAACTTTTTATAGAAGACCGATTCTAACGTTGATTTCAGTTTATGGCTTAAGTTATGAGCAAAATAAAAAAACCCTTGCAGAAATTATATTAAATATAATTCTTTCACTCTACTTTTTAGCGATTTTAGATTTAGGGGTATCTGGAATTTTATTGGGTACAATTTGTTCAACAGTCTTGGCCTGTACATGGTATGAACCATATAGCGCCTTTAAGTATGGATTGAAAGCTTCCTCTAAGGAATTTTTTAAAACGTTGTTACAAGATTTCACTGTCGCAGGGATGAGCTTCCTACTTTTGAGTTTGCTGGATAACTTAGTCTTAATTCAGCTAGATTTCATTTTCGGTTTGATCATCAAAATCGTCCTTTATTTGACAGTATTGGGTAGTTACGTTTTCCTATTTAGAAATCATGAAGGTGGTAAACAAATTATACTAATGATTCAAAAAGTATTAAAGTTAAAAAATAAGGTGGTAAAAATATGAAACGAATATTAGTTTGTGGTTTAGTTCCAGATATCGGTGGACTAGAAAAAATTGTGGTAGATTTTTACAATCATATTGATACCTCTGAATTTGAACTGGAATTTTTACTACAAGGTTCTGAAGATGTTGAATTTAGTGAGCATTTTAAGAAGCTTTGTCACAATCCTCTCGTCGTTCATAGAATTCCTAAGTTAAGACCTCATATCCAGCAAGCCTTAAAAGAATGGGATGATTTTTTTAAGAAAAATGCTCATCGTTATGATATTGTATGGTCCAATCAAAATGGCTTGACACATTTAGAATTTTTAAAATTGGCAAAGAAATATGGGATAGAAAAAAGAATCGTTCATGGACATTGTGCTACAGCTGATAAATTTTATCGTTTTATTCACCCAATTAATCGACTTTTTGTCGGAAAATATGCAACAGATTTTTGGGCCTGTGGAACAGAAGCGTTGAACCATTTTTATCATGGTCAAGAACGAAAAAAGGCCTTGGTTATTCATAATGCCATTGAAGTTGAGAAGTTTTTATATGATCAAGAAATGCAAATCCAACTTCGAAAAGAATATCAAATCCCTGAAAATTGTTTGGTCATTGGGCAAGTTTCCCGCTTAAATGAGAAACAAAAAAATCAAAGTTTTTGTGTTAAGGTCTTTTCTGAAATCGTCAAAAAAGAACCAAATTCTCGTTTAGTATTTATCGGAAGAGGAGATACTTCATTTTTAGAAAATGTGGCAAAAGAATATGGAGTAGCAGACAAAGTCATCTTTACAGGCTTGACCACTAATGTCGGAAAAATGCTAAATCTTCTAGATGTTTTCTTCTTCCCATCTAAATTTGAAGGATTGCCAATTGTACTCATTGAAGCGCAAGCAAATGGATTACCTGTTGTAACAGCAAATCATTTACCAGATGCAAGAATATTAGATAACTACGATAATAGCCTGTCTTTGAAAGATTCTCTTGAAAAATGGGCAGATAAGATTTTGTCGGTCAGAAATCATCGAGAGTTTGATACAGAAAAGATTAAACAGCTGATAGATGAAAATGGCTACGAGATTGAATCAGCAACCAGACAGTTGGAGAAATTATTTGATGAGTGATTAAAAGTTGATGGAGAGGACATGAATGTCTTCTCTAATTTTTTTATTATGATTTAATCGTTTGAACACCATTTAATCTGGAAGCAAAAGCGGACAAAATAAAGAAGTCATGATATAATATAAAGTAGATTTCTATGTCATAAAACAATAACTGTTTGGACATCATTCATTTGAAAACTCTCTATGTTCAAACGATAGTAAATTAAATATGGGGCTCAACCCCCTTGCTACGAAAGGAAAAAAACTCAATGGCTACTATTCAATGGTTTCCTGGTCACATGTCTAAAGCGCGTCGACAGGTGCAGGAAAATTTAAAATTTGTTGATTTTGTGACGATTTTGGTAGATGCACGCTTACCTTTATCTAGTCAAAATCCTATGTTGACCAAAATTGTTGGTGACAAACCAAAACTCTTGATTTTAAACAAGGCGGATTTAGCTGATCCAGCAATGACCAAGGAATGGCGTCAGTATTTTGAATCACAAGGAATCCAGACGCTGGCTATCAACTCCAAAGAGCAAGTGACTGTAAAAGTCGTAACAGATGCTGCTAAAAAGCTCATGGCTGATAAGATTGCTCGCCAGAGAGAACGTGGGATTAAAATTGAAACCTTGCGTACCATGATTATCGGGATTCCAAATGCTGGTAAATCCACTCTGATGAACCGTTTGGCTGGTAAGAAAATTGCTGTTGTCGGAAACAAACCAGGTGTGACCAAGGGGCAACAATGGCTCAAAACCAATAAAGACCTTGAAATCCTAGACACACCAGGGATTCTCTGGCCTAAGTTTGAGGATGAAACTGTTGCGCTTAAGTTGGCCTTGACAGGAGCTATTAAAGACCAGTTGCTTCCTATGGATGAGGTAACTATTTTTGGTCTCAATTATTTTAAAGAACATTATCCAGAAAAGTTGGCTGAACGCTTCAAACAAATGAAAATTGAGGAAGAAGCGCCTGTTATTATTATGGATATGACCCGTGCTCTCGGTTTCCGTGATGACTATGACCGCTTTTACAGTCTCTTTGTGAAGGAAGTCCGTGATGGCAAACTCGGTAACTATACCTTAGATACATTGGAAGACCTCGATGGCGACGATTAAAGAAATCAAAGAACTCCTTGCTACTGTCAAGGAGTTAGAAAGCCCTATTTTTTTAGAGCTTGAAAAGGATAATCGCTCTGGAGTTCAAAAAGAAATCAGCAAGCGTAAAAAAGCCATTCAGGCAGAATTGGAGGAGGATCTTCGTTTGGAATCCATGCTTTCCTACGAAAAAGAACTTTACAAGCAAGGATTGACCTTGATAGCAGGTGTTGACGAGGTTGGTCGTGGTCCTCTGGCTGGGCCTGTAGTCGCTGCAGCCGTTATGTTACCTCAAAATTGTAAAATTAGAGGTCTCAACGACAGCAAGAAAATTCCTAAAAAGAAACATCTGGAGATTTTCAAAGCAGTTCAAGACCAAGCACTGTCAATCGGAATTGGTATCATGGATAATCAGGTCATCGACCAAATCAATATCTATGAAGCGACCAAACTGGCCATGCAGGAAGCTATCTCCCAGCTCAGTCTTCAACCAGAGCATCTCTTGATTGATGCCATGAAATTGGAGTTGCCCATTTCACAAACCTCAATCATCAAAGGAGATGCCAACTCCCTCTCTATCGCAGCAGCTTCTATAGTAGCCAAGGTGACACGTGATGAATTGATGAAGGAATACGACCTGCAATTTCCTGGCTATGATTTCGCTGCTAATGCAGGATACGGAACAGCTAAACACCTGGAAGGACTTAAAAAACTAGGAGTTACCCCAATTCACCGAACCAGCTTTGAACCCGTTAAATCACTGGTTTCAGTAGAAAAAGAAAATTAAGTTAGAAGGAATGATTATGGAGGAACAGTCAGAAACACTCAGTTCCAAGAAAGAATTTGCCTTTGCCTCAAGCACCATATTATCCCAAGTTGGACGAGGAATCATTGTCGGTCTTGTCGTCGGACTCATCGTCGGATCCTTTCGGTTTTCAATCGAAAAAGGCTTCCACCTGATACAAGGACTTTATCAAGATCAAGCGCACCTAGTGCGCAATCTTTTTATCATTGGTCTATTTTATTTAATGGTTTGCTGGCTCAGTGCGAAATTAACTCGGTCAGAAAAAGATATCAAGGGTTCAGGAATTCCTCAAGTCGAAGCTGAATTAAAGGGATTGATGACCCTCAACTGGTGGGGCGTACTTTGGAAAAAATATATTCTAGGAATTCTTGCTATTGCTAGTGGCCTTATGCTAGGACGTGAAGGACCAAGCATTCAACTCGGAGCGGTTGGTGGTAAAGGTATTGCCAAGTGGCTTAAATCCAGTCCAGTAGAGGAACGATCCTTGATTGCGAGTGGAGCTGCCGCAGGTTTAGCCGCAGCCTTTAATGCACCAATAGCAGGCCTTCTCTTTGTTATAGAAGAAGTCTATCATCATTTTTCACGCTTTTTCTGGGTCTCAACTCTAGCAGCCAGTCTCGTGGCAAATTTTGTTTCTCTTCTCATATTTGGCCTAACACCCGTACTGGATATGCCAGATAATATCCCACTCATGACCCTAGACCAGTATTGGATATATCTCCTCATGGGAATTTTTTTAGGACTTTCTGGTTTTCTTTATGAAAAAGCTGTACTCAATGTTAGTAGAGTTTATGACTGGCTTGGTCAAAAAATCCGTTTGGATAGAGCTTATTATCCAATTCTGGCTTTCATTCTCATCATACCAGTCGGGATCTTCTTGCCACAAATCCTTGGTGGTGGAAATCAGCTGGTTCTTTCCTTAACTGAGCAAAATTTTAGTTTCCAAGTTCTATTAGTTTACTTTTTGATCCGTTTTGTTTGGAGCATGATTAGTTATGGAAGTGGCCTTCCAGGAGGAATTTTCCTACCAATTTTGGCGCTTGGTTCCTTGCTTGGTGCCCTAGTTGGTGTCATTTTTGTGAATATTGGACTTGTCAGTCAGGAGCAATTCCCTATATTTGTCATTCTGGGAATGAGTGGCTATTTTGGAGCAATATCTAAAGCTCCCTTAACCGCTATGATACTCGTAACTGAGATGGTAGGAGATATTCGCAATCTCATGCCACTTGGCTTAGTAACCTTAGTAGCTTACATCATCATGGATTTGCTCAAGGGAGCACCAGTCTATGAGGCTATGTTGGAAAAAATGCTACCAGAAGAAGCGACAGATGAAGGAGAAGTCACTCTCATTGAAATTCCTGTATCTGACAAAATCGCTGGAAAACAAGTACACGAACTCAACTTGCCACATAATATCCTCATCACAACTCAAGTCCATAATGGCAAGAGCCAAACAGTTAACGGCTCAACCAGAATGTATCTGGGTGATATGATTCACTTAGTGATTCCAAAAAGTGAAATTGGAAAAGTAAAAGATTTGTTGTTGTAAGTTCTGTTTGCATAATTTATTTTACGTAAAATATTTTTGAAAGGATTCTCTATGAAAAGAAATAAGGCAATTGCGGTATATTTGCTAGGCACATTTAGCCAAATAATATCAGTTTGTCTCCTTTTCTTTCTCTTGAATCATTTTTCTATTCATTCCAATCTATTAACTATTTTAGGAATCATTCTCGGTGGGATTTCTTCAGCGCTTTGGGGAATAATTGTTGCAAATCACTATTTTCATATTCATTTTAAAAAGATTGTAAAAGATTTTTTGAACATTCATACCAGTTATAAACACTATTTATTATCTTTTTTCCTTATTATCCTTGATTTTTCTTTTCTAATGTTTGGTGGGAAAATAATAGAATTTAGCTGGTATCTCCCATTTTTGATGTTCTTCAAATTTATTGTCTTTGGTGGTATAGAAGAGATTGGATGGCGATATGTCTTTCAACCAATTTTACAAGAAAAGTTTCCATATTTTTACTCAACAATCCTAACCTTTTTCAGCTGGGCGCTTTGGCATCTGTTGTTCTTTTACATAGATGGTTCCCTAGCAACTCTACAAATTCTACCGTTTTTATTTGGATTGCTGACGAATTCTTTCATACTCTCAGCTCTTTATAACAAAACAAAGAATCTCTGGATTTGCGTTATGACACATTCGATCATTAACGTCTTGTCTCAGCTAACCATAGATACTAATCGATACGAAACCTACCTAATCAAAATTTTCGTCATCTTGGTATCCTGCTATATGGTAGTACATAAAAAAGATGTGCATAGTCGGTAGCTGATTTTGTTAGAAACAGTATTATTCTTTGGAAAAGTTATTTGCTAAGGAGGACATACATCATAATGAAAATACTCGATGTTCTATATAATTTTTATGGTGATTTTGATTTCATTAAAGAAAAATGGAATGAAAAATACGAAGGTATTCTTATAAAGATAAAGGAAGAGCAAGGGTATAAAAGATGCCGCTTGGCAAAAAGAACACCAAAAAAAGAAGGATATTTTACTGTTTTTTGGAAAAAAGACCAAAACAACAAGAACATTCCTTATACCAATGAAGACTTAGGGAATGAACTTGTTATCGTTGCCATCGACAATGATAAGAGGGGACTATTTATTATTCCAAATGAGGTGGCTATTCGTAAAAACATTCTCTCGACAAAAGATAGCAAGGGAAAAATGTCTATGAGATTTTATCCTCCTTGGTGTTCAAATTTAAATACAACAGCTCGAGCAACACAAAAATGGCAATTGCAATATTTTAGAGAAATTAAAATATAAACATATTGCTGGATTACATACACATAAAAGACCTATTTCTTATAAAACTAAAAGTTTATGTACAATTGACTTAGGATGGTCTAAACCCTTGATAATATTGAGATAGAAGCATAAAATACATATATTGAAAAAAGTATTTTATTTTATGTTTGTACATTATTTTAAAAAAGAATATTGTATAAGGTTTGTATCGATGGGAATACTAAATATTAAATAGTAAATGGATATTTTGGAAAAGTCTCTTGATTTAAAAAGACACCTTTACTTTGCCCAAAAAAAGTAGTGCGTAATTTTCCCGTCAGAAATTTTCTACCTACTATTCTTAGTATGTTTTGGTGTTGACATTTTTTTAAAAAAAAGGTAAACTATTAACATGACATGAATAAAGTTAATAGTTAGGAGATAAGATGGGAATTTTAAGGACTCATTTAGAAGCAGAGTGTGACCCACGATTAGCCGGTGAATTAGCATACAGTATTAAGGAGGCCTATCGTTTTTTGTGGGAACTCATTGATACCACACCTGTATTGCGGCACCCAGAAATGCGAAAGACTTATGGGCATATCCGACAAGCATTAGTCGATGTAGCGCTACGACTAGTTTTAGAAGATTCATCAATGAGAACAGATGTGCAAATGTTATCTGCAGTGAATAATAAAGTGAATGGCTATACTTATACGATGATTGAAACAAAAGGAGCCATTATTTCTCCAGTAAAAACCAGAAGTATAAAAACAATGCCGAAAAAAGCTCTTCACAGAAGTGTGGCTAGTGTGAAAAATAAACAATTTGATCTTTTTACAACCCAAGAGGATATCAATAAGCATTATGATGCTGATAATCCACCGTTTCTCCTCTTAACATACGGCGGAAAGAATCATCACCTGCAATTTGTTCAGCTGGGTTTGCCAAATGTTGATACAGAGCAATGGATTGAGAAAGTAGATATTATGAATGCCCAGCGGATTGTTGCCTCGAAAGACCAAGAGCAGACCACTCAAAAGAAACTAGATTTGACTTTAACGGAGCTGTCAGAAGAGCTGCTTAGGAGAGAAGTAAATGGAACAAGGAATATTTAGTCCCTCTAAATTAACAAAGGCTAGAATAGCCAGAGGATTAACTAAAAAAGAATTGGCTGAACGAACAGGAATATCTAGACAAATGATTTCTAATTATGAATTAGGGAAAACACATCCAGGAGCAAGTAAGTTAATGACAATTGTTGCTGAACTAGATTTTCCATACGCCTATTTTACTTCTGAACCTAAAAGGTTTTACGAAGGGGCCACTTTTTTTCGTAGTCAATCTGCGGCCACTAAAAGAGCAAGGGATATGCAAGCTGTCAGGTTAGAATTTCAAAAGGAAATTTATGATTTGCTGTCTCAGTATGTTAATTTTCCTGAATTAACTCTACCTGACATTTTAACGAAAACTATTTACGATATTACTAATAACGATATTGAGGAAAAAGCTAAAGAATTAAGAGAACTATGGGGATTAGGTAAAGATATACCAATTTCTAATCTCACTGAGATTGCAGAAGTTAATGGTATTATTGTTGTTGAGTCCAATATGTCTGATGACAAATTGGATGCAGTGTCAGAATGGATTGAAGACAGACCGTATATCATGCTGACAGATAATGGAGAATCTGCTGTACGTCGTCGTTTTAATATTGCACACGAATTAGGTCATATTTTACTTCATGGAGATATTGAAAGTATTCACGACTATACCTCTCAGGAATTAAAGAATATTATTGAGAATCAGGCAAACTATTTTGCTTCTTGTTTATTATTACCTGAGAATGGTTTTTTAAAATCTTTGTTATCTACTAATTTAGACTTTTATATTGAGTTAAAAAAATATTGGAAAGTTTCTATTCAATCAATGATTATGAGAACTTATCAGTTAGAGTTAATCAATGATGATCAAAAATTATATTTGTTTAGGAAAATTGGCTTTAATAAATGGAAGAAGCGTGAGCCTTTGGATGATGAATTGACTCCTGAGAAACCTAGTCTTTACCGTAAAGTATTTGACTTAATTATCAGTAATGATATTTTACAAAAAAATGAACTAATTTCTAACTTATCTCTACCCAAAGATGAGTTAGAAAAATCATTAGATATTTCAATTAATGATAATTATCAATTGGCACAAAAAGGTCCTGTATTAAGAATAGTTAAATGAAAAGTCTCAATATTATTGAGACTTTTTTGTAGTTATAGAGTATAGATGCAATATCTATATTTGAAGAAATTTCAGTTCTCACTCTAATAATGTACATTTTAAGTGGAAGTTTTGATTTTTAAAAAATTAAGTTTTATAAAAAAGTTAGACTTCTGTTTTAAGTTTCTTATTAATATCTTTCCGAAAAACTATAATTTTCTTGAAAAATATATAAGTCTATGCTATACTACTAGTAGACTTATATATGGAGAAAATACATGAAACGAGAGATTTTACTGGAACGAATCGACAAGCTAAAACAAATCATGCCCTGGTATGTTCTGGAATACTACCAATCTAAGCTGGCTGTACCTTACAGTTTTGCAACCTTGTACGAATACCTTAAGGAATACGATCGATTTTTCAGCTGGGTTTTAGAGTCTGGTATCTCAAACGCCGATAAAATATCTGATATCCCTTTATCGGTCTTAGAAAATATGTCAAAAAAAGACATGGAATCCTTTATCCTTTACCTACGTGAACGTCCTTTGCTGAATGCCAATACAACCAAGCAAGGTGTCTCTCAGACAACTATCAATCGGACCTTGTCAGCATTGTCTAGTCTTTACAAGTATCTGACCGAGGAAGTTGAAAATGATCAGGGAGAGCCTTACTTTTATCGTAATGTAATGAAGAAAGTTTCAACCAAGAAAAAGAAAGAAACACTTGCTGCCAGAGCTGAAAACATCAAGCAAAAGCTCTTTCTAGGTGATGAAACAGAAGGTTTTCTGACTTATATCGACCAAGAATATCCACAACAGCTCTCAAATCGTGCCTTAGCCTCCTTTAATAAAAATAAAGAACGTGATTTGGCCATTATTGCCCTTCTCTTGGCATCTGGTGTCCGTTTATCTGAAGCTGTTAATCTGGATCTAAGAGATCTCAATTTAAAAATGATGGTTATTGACGTTACTAGAAAAGGTGGTAAACGTGACTCTGTCAATGTCGCTGCCTTTGCAAAACCTTATCTAGAGAATTATCTGGCCATTCGAAATCAACGCTATAAGACGGAAAAAACAGATACAGCCCTCTTTTTGACACTCTATAGAGGTGTTCCCAATCGTATCGATGCTTCCAGCGTGGAAAAGATGGTTGCTAAGTACTCTGAGGACTTCAAAGTACGTGTAACTCCCCACAAACTGCGCCATACCCTGGCAACTAGGCTCTATGATGCCACTAAATCGCAAGTTTTGGTCAGTCACCAGCTAGGACATGCCAGCACACAAGTCACTGACCTCTATACCCATATCGTTAATGATGAACAAAAGAATGCCTTGGATAGTTTATAGTTATACATAACAAAAATTATGTTAAATGCATATCAAGAAAAGAAGCTGGTCCTACAACCAACTTCTTTTTGGTTTATCCAACTACCGCTTCAGCGATTTCTTCACGACTAATACCAGCGAAGTAGCGTGTGATATCAATGGTTTCTAGCGCCTTAAGGACATCTTCGCGTTCGTATTTCACTCCACGAAGGACATCTTCTACTGCAGCAACGTCTTCAATACCAAAGAAGTCACCGTAAATCTTGATGTCTTGGATTTTTGATTCGAGAACATTAGCAAAGACTTCCACCTTACCACTAGTGAATTTGGTTCCACGACGGACGTTAAATTCAGGTGATTTACCATAGTTCCAGTCCCAAGTTCCAAACTTAGTATCTTTGATACGGTTAATTTCAGCTAATTCTTCCTCAGAAAAAACGTATTCAGTCATCTCTGGGTACTCTTTTTTCATGTATTCCAGTAGTAAATCACGGAATTCTTCGACTGTGATTTTTTCTGGTAATTCATTGATAATATTGGTCACACGAGCACGAACAGATTTCACACCTTTTGATTCAAATTTATCCTTTGAAACCTTAAGGGCGTTAGCAAGGACTGACAAATCAACGTCAAAGAGCAAGCAACCGTGGTGCATGATACGGCCATTGATATAGGCTTGGGCATTGCCACAGAACTTCTTACCATCAATCTCAAGGTCATTACGGCCTGTAAACTCAGCTTTAACCCCAAGTTGAGCCAGGGTATTGATAACTGGAGTTGAGAAGCTCTTAAAGTCAAAGGCCTTGTTTTCATCTTCTTTTGAGATGATCGTGTAGTTGAGGTTATTTAAATCGTGGTAAACAGCTCCACCACCACTGATACGGCGGACCACCTCAATGCCATTTTCGCGGACATAATCACGATTGATTTCTTCGATAGTATTCTGGTGACGACCAACAATGATAGATGGCTTGTTAATCCAAAGTAGGAAGATTTGATCCTCATCCAAAAGGTGTTTAAAGGCATATTCTTCCAGGGCAATATTAAAGGCAGTGTCGTTTGAATGATTGATAATATATTTCATGATATCCCTTTATATGATAGAGACTGGAAAACATCTTTCCAGTCTAATCTATCTTTCTTTTATTTTTTCTTAGGTGAATGGATGGCCATTCCTAGAACATCTGCGAATGCTTCGTACATCACTTCAGAGTAGGTTGGGTGTCCGTGAATAGTCTTCAGCATTTCTTCAACAGTGATTTCCATTTCAATAATGCTCGATGCTTCATTGATCAATTCTGCAGCTGCAGGACCGATGATATGAACACCAAGGATTTCCCCGTATTTCTTATCAGCGATAACTTTAACAAAACCTTGAGCTGCATCTGAGGCAATGGCACGACCGTTAGCAGCAAAGTTGAACTTACCGATGGCAACATCGTATTTCTCACGGGCTTGTTCTTCTGTCAAACCTACTGCTGCTACTTCAGGAAGAGTATAGATGGCTGCAGGAGTTAAATTCAACTTGGCAACAGCATGGTTTCCTTTGAGAGCATTTTCAGCGGCAACTTCACCCATACGGAAGGCTGCGTGAGCCAACATCTTAGTACCGTTGATGTCACCTGGTGCGTAGATACCTGGAACAGAAGTTTCCATGTATTCGTTGACCTTGATGCGACCACGATCCAATTCAAACTCAACATCACCAATACCTTCAAGGTCTGGCACACGACCGATTGAAAGAAGAGCTTTATTTGCGATGATATCGTCTTTTCCTTCAACTTTGATACGAAGTTGACCATTTTCCTCGATGATTTCTTGCAGTTTAGTACCAGTCAAGATGGTCATTCCTTTACGCTCAAGGATCAAGCGAAGGTTCTTAGACACTTCTGCATCCATAGCTGGCACGATACGGTCCATCATTTCGATAACAGTCACTTTTGAACCAAATGTCATGAAGGCCTGACCAAGTTCGATACCGACAACTCCACCACCGATGATAACAAGACTTTCTGGAACTTCGTTCATTTCGAGAATGTCATCGCTGGTCATCACAAGTGAAGATTCCATACCAGGGACGTTGATCTTGCTGACTTTTGAACCACCAGCAAGAATGATTTTCTTGGTTTCAAGCAATTCAGAGCCATTTACCAAGACGTTCTTGTCTTTAGTAATGGTACCAATTCCTTTATGAACAGTAACTCCGTAGCTACGAAGAAGTCCTGCAACACCACCAACCAAAGTATTGACAACCTTAGACTTGGTTTCAAGGAGTTTGTTCATATCTACAGTGAAGTTTGGATTTTCGATTACGATACCACGGTTTGCGGCATGACCAATGTTTTCGATAATTTCAGCGTTATGAAGGTAGGTCTTGGTTGGAATACATCCACGGTTTAAGCAGGTTCCGCCGAGTTCAGATTTCTCAACTAGAGCAACCTTACCACCGAGTTGGGCAGCTTTGATGGCTGCAACATAACCAGCAGGACCTCCACCAATCACAACGATATCAAAAGCATCATCGCTCTTACCATCATCGTTTGAGGCACTTGCTGCAGGTGCTGGGCTAGCTTCTGGCACTGCTGCTCCAGCTGTTGGGATATTTTCCCCTTCTTCACCAAGGTAACCGATAACTTCCGTTACAGGGACTGTTTCACCGTCCCCTTTAAGGATAGCAATCAAGTACCCATCTTCTTCAGCTTCCAATTCCATGCTGACTTTATCAGTCATGATTTCCAAAAGGATTTCTCCTTCTTTTACAAATTCTCCGACTTTTTTATTCCATTGGACGATTTGTCCTTCTGTCATATCCACGCCGGCTTTTGGCATAATTACTTCTAAG
Source organism: Streptococcus mitis (assembly GCF_946188375.1). Classification (GTDB taxonomy): domain Bacteria; phylum Bacillota; class Bacilli; order Lactobacillales; family Streptococcaceae; genus Streptococcus; species Streptococcus mitis_CX. The sequence goes on along the minus strand of NZ_CAMHUS010000001.1, from coordinate 160,935 downwards.
GCCATGTCTTCCTTCCTTTATCTATATCTTTAAAATGAATACTCTTGTTCTTAAATCAACATTGAGATTGGATTTTCAATCAACTCTTTCAAGTCTTTCATAAACTTAGCACCAGCCATACCATCTACGACACGGTGGTCAATTGTTAAACCAAGACTCATGATTGGGCGAATCACAATTTCACCATTGACAACAACAGGCTTCTCAATTGTCGAGCTCACACCAAGGATAGCTGAGTTTGGTTGGTTGATGATAGGACCAAAGGACTGAACGCCAAACATTCCCAAGTTACTGATAGTAAATGTTGAATTTTGCAGTTCGCTTGGAGCTAATTTACCATCCAAGGTACGACCGATGACATCCTTGAAGGCTATAACCAGTTCTGAAAGAGTCATCTTCTCAGCATTGTAAACAACAGGTGTCATCAATCCATTATCCATTCCAACTGCCATCGCAAGGTTGACATAGTTGTGAGTGATAATGGTCTTGCCATCTTCTGTCAATGAAGTGTTGATGTATGGGTGTTTCATTAAGGTTTTCACAACAGCGAGTGACAGAAGGTCTGTTACAGTAGTCTTCTTCCCAGTGGCATCCATGATTGGCTCAAGAACCTTCTTACGAAGAGCCAACATTTCAGTCATATCAACTTCATAGTTAAGGGTGAAGGTTGGCGCAGTTAGGTAAGATTCAACCATACGTTGAGCAATTACCTTACGCATTGGTGTCATTGGAATACGCTCAATTTTACCATATGGTGTTAGGTTATCAGGAACTTCTTCCACTTTTTCGATTTGAGCAGGAGACTTGATAGTATCATTCTCGATATTTTCAGGAAGCAAGGCTAAAACGTCCTTCTTCATGATCTTACCACGATGACCTGTTCCTTGGATTTCCTGCCAAGCAATGTTATGTTCGAGGGCAATTCGTTTTGCAAGTGGCGAAATGCGAACCACATTAGTGTCTTTATAAGTTTCCACGTCTTCTTTGTGGACACGACCGTTTGCGCCTGAGCCAGAAACGTCATAGAGGTTGATTCCTAAATCATCCGCTAACTTTCTAGCCGCAGGAGTCGCTCTTAGCTTGTCATCAGCCATGACCTCTCCAATTCTATTTATGATACAAAGGGCGTCAAAAGTCAAAGTGAAAATAGGAAACTTTACGAAGAAACTTTAGTTTCTAGGAAAGTTTATCTTTTTCACACAGACTTTAGCCCGAGTTCAATTATATGATGTAAAGGGCGTTTAAAAGCGACCGAAAAATAGGAAATCAACGCAGACTTCGATGAAGTCAAGAAGATTTATCTTTTTTCCAAGCTTTTAGCCCGTACTCTAATCTATGATATTAAGGACGAAGAGCTCTGCACCTAAAAGATGCAAAGTTTCTCGTCAGCTTTATTTTGTTTACATAACTTATATTATGTAATTCTATTCTTTGTTATAAGTTTTTCGGATTGCATCTTTGATGCTTTCAACTGTTGGAATCATTGCATTTTCTAGGTTTTGTGCATAAGGCATCGGCACATCTTCTCCTGCACAACGACGAATTGGTGCATCTAGATAGTCAAATGCTTCCGATTCTGAAATAATAGCTGAAATTTCACCGATATAGCCGCTTGTTTTGTGGGCATCGTTTACCAGAACAACCTTACCAGTCTTCTTAACTGAGTTAATGATGATATCCTTATCAAGCGGAACAAGGGTACGTGGGTCCACAATTTCAACAGAAATTCCTTCTTCTGCTAATTCTTCAGCTGCTTGAACCACACGACGGAGCATTTTCCCATAAGTAACAACTGTTACATCTGTTCCTTCGCGTTTGATTTCGCCAACTCCAAGTGGGATTGTGTAATCTGGATCAACTGGCACTTCCCCTTTTTGGTTAAATTCTGACTTATACTCAAGAATGATAACAGGGTTATTATCACGGATAGAAGACTTAAGCAATCCTTTCATATCCGCAGGTGTACCTGGTGCCACAACCTTAAGACCAGGAATGTGAGTAAACCAAGACTCTAGTGATTGCGAGTGCTGAGCTGCAGAACCAACTCCGTTACCTGCTGCACAGCGGACTGTCATTGGAACCTGACCTTTACCACCAAACATGTAACGTGTTTTAGCAGCTTGGTTGACGATATTGTCCATGGCAATAACAGAAAAGTCCATGAAGGTCATATCGACGATTGGACGAAGTCCTGTCATGGCTGCTCCTGCTGCTGCTCCTGAAATGGCAGCCTCAGAAATCGGACAGTCACGGACACGTTCTGGACCAAATTCTTCAAGCATTCCAACAGAAGTTCCGAAGTCTCCTCCGAAGACACCAACATCTTCTCCCATCAAGAACACATTTTCATCGCGACGCATTTCCTCAGACATAGCAAGGATAATGGTGTCACGGAAGGACATTGTTTTTGTTTCCATTTTATCTCTTTCTCCTTAGTCTGCGTAAATATCTTCAAATGCTGATTCAAGCGGTGGGAATGGACTTTCTTCCGCAAATTTAACAGAAGCTTCTACTTCTTCCTTGACTTGCGCTTGGATTTCTTCCAATTCTTCGGCACTTGCAATAGTGTTTTCAATGAGGTACTTGCGAAGGTTTTCGATCGGGTCTTTTTGTTTCCACAATTCCACTTCTTCACGCGTACGATATTTACCAGGGTCAGATGATGAGTGACCAAGCCAGCGGTAAGTGACACTTTCAATCAAGACTGGACCATTGCCACTGCGAACATGATCTACAGCTTTCTTAAATCCTTCATAGACATCAATGACATTGTTTCCATCTTCGATGAACATTCCAGGAATTCCATAAGCGGCGCTACGTTGATGGATATGTTCTACATTGGTCATTTTCTTGATATCCGCAGAGATACCGTAACCGTTGTTAATGCAGTAGAAAATGACTGGCAGGTTCCAGATAGAAGCCATATTTACTGCTTCGTGGAAAACACCTTCGTTGGTCGCACCATCTCCAAAGAAGCAGACAACGATTTTTCCGGTATTTTGCATTTGCTGACTGAGGGCTGCACCAACAGCGATTCCCATACCACCACCTACGATACCATTGGCACCAAGGTTACCAGCATCAAGGTCAGCGATATGCATAGAACCACCTTTACCTTTACAGGTTCCAGTATATTTACCGAGGATTTCAGCCATCATTCCGTTTAGGTCAATTCCTTTGGCAATAGCTTGTCCGTGACCACGGTGGTTTGAGGTAATTAGATCATCTGGATTGAGAGCCAACATAGCACCCACGTTAGCTGCCTCTTCTCCAACAGAAAAGTGCGTCATTCCTGGCACTTTCCCTTTCTTTACTAATTGCGCAATTTTTAAGTCCATACGACGGATTTCTTCCATCTTACGGAACATCTCTAGCAAAAGATTTTTATCTAAAATTGACATCTTCTTGCCTTTCTAAGTTTCTTCTTACCTTACTATTTTACCGTTTTTGGCAAATACTGTCAAAGTTTTTCTAAAAGAAATTTCACAAAATAAAAAAGAAAACCCCGTAAAAACAAGGAATTTTCTTATCAAGAATATTTTTTCACAAACTTTTTAGCGTTTGGATTTTGCTAAAGATTCAAATTTCTTCATAATCACTGTCAAACGCCAACGGTAGAGCGCCCCACTCACGATTAGACTAATAATCAAACCAATCCAGTAAGAATAAGCTCCAAAATCTGTTAGAGAGTCGAATACCATAGCTACTGGGAGTGTCACCCCCCAGTAACCAATCAAACCAAGGTAAAAAGGAATAACGGTATCCTTATAGCCCCGTAAAATTCCCTGGAGCGGTGCCGCAAAGGTATCTGCTAACTGAAAGAAAAGACTATAAGTTAAAAAGCGCGCTGTCAAATCGATGAATTCTGGGTCGTTACCATAAAGACTGGCCACATTTCCTCTAAAGATATAAAGGAAGGTTAAGGTGAAGGCCGCAAAAATGAGGGCAGTCCATCTTCCTAGACCAATATAGGTTTTAGCATCATCAAATCGCTTGGCTCCCACTTCATAGGAAACGACAATAGCCATAGCCGATGAGATACTCATAGGAAAGGCGTACATAAGACTTGAAAAGTTCATAGCTGACTGATGACTAGCGATAATCAAGGACGAAAACTTAGCCATAATCAAGCCAACCACAGAAAAGATAGCTACTTCCGCGAAGACAGTTCCTCCAATAGGCAGACCTAAGCGAACTCCTTCCTTGATTTTATCCATATTAAGCGGAATGCGTTTCTCAAAATGCAAGGCTTTGAGCTTCTCCTGTTTAAATAAGACCAGAACAGAAATCCCAAGCAAGACCCAGTAGGCCAAGGAAGTACCTAAACCAGCACCAGCACCTCCCAGTTCTGGAACACCAAAGGCACCGTAAATCAAGAGATAGTTAAATCCGCTATTGAGAGGGAGTAACAAAAGCATGAGGTACATGGACAGTTTGGTCAAGCCCAGCGAATCCAGCAAGGAACGAATGACACTAAAGAGCAACAAGGGGATAATCCCGATAGATAAAAACCAGAGATAGCGAACCGCTACTGCTGCCACCGGTGCTTCTAGTCCAATATGATTCAAGATTGGTGGTGCCAAGAAAAGCACCATCCCCAGCAAGACCACAGATAGACCCAAGACCAAATAGATGAACTGGTAAAAATCGGATGCAACTTCTTCCTTTTTGCCTCGACCAAGATGGTGACCAATGATGGGCACCAAAGCTGAAACAATCCCTGTTAGGAAAGTAAAGAAAGGATTCCAGATACTGGTTGCCATAGACACACCAGCCAAGTCCATAGTATTGTATTGACCTGTCATAGTCGTATCAACAAAGGATGCAGAATAATTGGCAAATTGATAAATCAGGATAGGGAAAAATATCTTTAAAAATAAGATAAACTTATCTTTAAAATGATGGGTTTGGTACATATAAGCTCTCTATTCTTTTTGTTTACAGAGCAGACTCCCCCTAGTTTTGATAGACGATTTGTCCCTTACAGATGGTATATTTAACCTGCCCTTTTAAGGTTTCACCGATGAATGGTGAATTAGCTGCTTTCGAAGCAAAATGGGAGTCCACAAGGCGGTCAGCCTTAGCATCAAAAATAGTGATATCTGCTGGACCATTCTCAGCCAAGTAACCTGCTTCAAAGTTGTAAAGTTTGGCTGGGTTGTAGGTCATCTTTTCAAGCAATTCCATCAGGCTTAACTCACCAGCTTCTACCAAATAGGTCAAGCCGAGAGAAAGAGATGTTTCCAAACCTGTCATACCAGATGGCGCTTTGGTAATATCCTCAACATTTTTTTCATCTGCATGATGAGGCGCGTGGTCAGTTGCGATAACTGTGATGACACCTGACTTGAGACCTTCAATCACGGCACGACGGTCTGATTCCAAACGAAGTGGCGGATTCATCTTAGCATTGCTTCCTTGTGTCAAAAGGAGCGCTTCGGTCTTAGAAAAATGCTGTGGTGCTACTTCTGCTGTGACTTGTGCTCCCAATCCTTGAGCAAACTCAACTACTCTAACACTTTCATCCTTAGACAAATGCTGAATGTGAACATGAGCCTTGGTTGCATAGGCAATCATGACATCACGCGCCATCATAGCATACTCAGCCACCCCAGTCGCACCACAAATATGGAAATGTTCTTTAGCGATATTTTCATTAAATCCAAGAATCCCATTCAAACCTGGATCTTCCTCATGAAGACTAATAAAGGTATTGAGTTTTTTGGCTTCTTCCATAGCTTCCTTGACAACTTTACTGCTTTCAAGCGGAATACCGTCATCAGAAAAACCAACCGCACCAGCTTCTAAAAGCGCCTGAAAGTCAGTCAAGTCTTGGCCATTAAAATTCTTCGTGATTGTCGCAACCGTCTTAACATTAATCTTCTCCTTTGCAGCTGACTGGAGAACTTCTTGCAAAGTCTCAACATCTGAAATGGTTGGACTAGTATTAGCCATCATAACGACCGTTGTAAAACCACCTGCAGCGGCCGCTAGGGCACCAGTATGGATATCTTCCTTGTGGGTTTGACCAGGTTCACGGAAATGAACATGGATATCAACCAAACCAGGCGCAACTACAAGACCAGTAGCATCAAGCACCTCTGCCCCTTCTTCTTTAATCTCAGGCGCAATTTTGATAATCTTTCCATCTTCAACCAAGACATCACACACTTGATCCAAACCAGACTTGGGATCCATAACACGACCATTTTTGATTAGTAGCATCTGCTTTCTCCTTTATTCATAAAAATCAACTTGGGTATCCAACAATTTATCCCCATCATAAACAAACTTAGCTGAAAAGAAGGGTTTGTCCTCTAAAAGCCACTCAACAAAGGTATGGTCACCTTCCCAAGTCGGCTTGCTCAAAACCTCATCATAAGGAACCCATTCCAGCGTCCCCTCATTGCAGTCAATCAAATCCCCCTCGAACTCCGTCACCTTAAAAACATAGGTGTACCAGTCTAAATCTGGTGTAAATTCAGGAAAAGTGATGACACCTTTTAGAACTGGCTTGGCTTTGAGCCCTGTTTCCTCAAGGATTTCACGCACCGCGCATTCCTGAGGTGTCTCTCCTCGCTCTAGCTTACCACCCACACCAATCCATTTTCCTTCATGAACATCATTTGGCTTCTTATTACGGTGGAGCATAAGCAGTTCTTTCCCGTTATCAATGTAGCAAATCGTCGCTAACTGAGGCATATTTTCTCCTTATCTAAGCCAATCGATTGGCTCTTGTCCTGTTTCTTTTAAGAATGCATTGGCCTTGGAAAAAGGCTTGGAACCCCAAAATCCTCTATAAACTGACAAAGGACTGGGATGGGCTGATTCGATAATCAAGTGATGAGGATTGGTAACTAAGGCCTTCTTCTTGCGTGCATAAGCTCCCCAGAGTACAAAAACGACTTGTCTATCTAGATGATTGACCACCTGAATCACAGCATCCGTAAAAGGCTCCCATATCTGCCCAGCATGACCATTAGCCCGTCCAGCCGGAACTGTCAAACAAGCATTAAGAAGTAAGACTCCTTGCTCAGCCCAAGCTGTCAAATCATGAGATTTCTTAACCCCGATATCATCTGACAATTCTTTCAAGATATTTTGCAAGGATGGTGGAGCTGGGATAGAGTCCGGTACAGAAAAACTCAAGCCCTGCGCTTGACCTGGCCCGTGATAGGGATCTTGCCCTAGAATCACCACCTTAACTTCTTCAAGCGGTGTTGTCAAGAGAGCCTGAAAAACCTTTTCCTTGGGTGGATAAATAGTCCCCTGAGCATAGACCTGATTCATAAACTGATTGATTTTCCCGAAATAACCCTCAGGTAATTGCTCCTTAATCAAAGCATGCCAAGACGAGTGTTCCATAGCCGACTCCTTCGTTTTTACTGCCTCTATTATAGCAAAAAGTGGCTGTCTAAACCACTTTTTACAGTTTATCTAAACAATCCAGCAAGTCTCGGTAAGAATGGACTTCGTAGGTTGGCTGGGCTTGTGTGGGATTTTCGAGTTGATGAGGATTGTACCAAATCGTGTCAATCCCAGCATTATTGCCGCCTTGAATGTCGGCGGTTAGAGAGTCTCCAATCATCAGCGTCTTTTCTTTGCTAAAACCTGCAATCTGTTGACCAATTTTTTCATAAAAAAGAGCATCCGGCTTTTGTGTTTGCAGCTGTTCAGAGATAAAGACTTGATTGAAATAAGGTGCCAGATCAGATTGAGCCAAACGCCCTGTCTGAATGGCAGTAATGCCATTTGTCGCAGCATACAAGTCATAATCACGCTCGATGAGGCTGTCCAAAAGTTCATGAGCGCCAGAAATCGTTTGTCCCTGTTGGGCTAAGTAAAATTGGTAACGTTGGGCTAGAAAACTACCATCTTTCTCCAGTCCAAAATGAGAAAATAAACGAGAAAAGCGCGTGTTAACCAGCTCTTGTTTACTAATTTTCTTTTGCTCCAAATCCTTCCAGAGAGCCTTGTTCATGGGAACGTAAAAGTCTTTGTAGGCCTGAATATCTGCAACCCCTTCTTCTTTTAGAAGTTGCGTCAAAGCCACATCCTCAGCAGCATCAAAATCAAGAAGAGTGTGGTCAAGGTCGAAAAGTAGAAATTTGTAGGACAATTTGAGAGTTTTCCTTTCTAGGTACTTAATAGATTAGTTTATTTCTTCTTTTTCTTAGTTTTATTCATCAACATACCAACTACAACTGGAGTAACCACACTGCCAACTTGTCCAACAACTTTAAGTATCTTTTTTGCTTCATCTATTTTTTTGTTTCTACACGATTCGCACTTATTGTGCTTATAACTTGATGGTAAATCCCTAGTACATGTCTTGCATTTTTTTATTTCTTTCATTCTAGCACCTCTGTCTCAATAGAATCTGTTTTATTTGGCAATTTCATTATAGAAGTTTCAATTTTTGGCAATTCTTTTGTCCAGTAATTTGTAGGCGAAGGATCAAGTAAATCAAGTCTCTCTACTAATTCCTGAGAACTGAGATAAGTTTCGTTAATAAATTTCCCAAAGTAATCCAAACTTTTTTGAGCAGCTTTTTTCTCGCCCAACTCATTATAAGCTATTGCTGCTGATAGTGAAACGATATTTACAGCTGCTAATCCATCTCGAATCTCATTCATACGAGCTTCAATTTTATCTGGTTTATCCCCTTTTAATAACTTACCCCAAGTAGAATCTGGTTGTTCTTTGATAAAATTTACATTTGATTTTTGACTAAGCATTAAGAGATTTCTACTATCTTCTGCATCTGAAATAACTTGCAGTAACATCATTGTTCTAATATTTGGATCTGATATCTCTCTAGCTTGCAAGAGTTTCTGTTGACAACTATAGGCTATTGCAAGTCTATCTGACTCCTGTCCTTTTCTGACGTCCTCAATAGCATATTGTACATTTTGAATCTCCTCTGCAATCTGAGCCATTTGAATTTGTGACGAATAATCAGCTAACGCTTTATTTAATTCTGGTGTCAATTTAACAGATTTCAATGGTACATTTCCAATGACTTTATTAGTATTAGTATCTACTAATACCGCCAAGAGAGAGCCATCTTTCTTGGTCATTAATTTTAACACTCCTTGAGCAATTGCTTCCCGTTGTTCTGGAGAAAGAATTGCCTGAAAAACCTCTTCAGGTATACTAGATTGGACAACATTGATAAAGGCTGGAGCAGAATATAACATTTTTTCTACTTCAGATAAGATTTTATTAGCATTTTTGACTAAAGGTTTGGCTATTTCTGGTAACTTATTAAAAAATGCTGAGGGTTTTAGTTCATAGCCATCAATATCAAGAATATCGAAGTCATCTTCTCCAAAAAATAAAACTTCATCCATAAATTACTACCTCATTATGTTTAAATTATTAGAAATATTATACCATATTAAACAAAATTATGATTTTGATTTTTCTTTAATATTATTTATCCAATCATTTTTACTGGAATCTAACATAGAATAATACTATCCTATACAATTGACAGCTCAAATCTTTCAGAATAGAACAATCCTAACTATCGAATACTCTAACTTCATAAATATCTATGCAATTCTAGATCTAGAATTCCTATAAACTAAATGTTTTCGCACTCTTCTAAAACATTGATTGCCTTAAATTTTAATTTTTGAAGGATTCTAAAGCTAGAATAGTCCCATCACAATCAGTTTTGAATTATTATACTCAATGAAAATCAAAGAGCAAACTAGGAAACTAGCCGCAGGCTGTACTTGAGTACGGCAAGGCGACGTTGACGTGGTTTGAATTTGATTTTCGAAGAGTATTAACAATTTAGAAACGCTATGATTCCACTCCTTTTACATTAAAAAGGAACTGCATAAAGCAATCCCTTTCTGATTTTGAAATTATTTACTTAAAATTTGATAGTTGAGATAATCAATAACTCACCTATAAAAGAAATGATAGGATGATTCCTTATTTATTGATTTCAAGCTCCGACAACTGTGTTTGAATAACTGACAGTTCTGCACCAGCCTGAAGAAGAGCAGCTGCAGTATAGGCACCTTCTACAATTGGAACCCTATTGATCATGATACTTTTATCACTGAAATCAGCCACCATTTCTAAGTTCATTTTAGCAGAACCTAGGTCAAAAAAAGCTAATAAAGTATCTGCTGGATTTTCGGAAACAACCCTATCTACTTGATCAAAACTCGTTCCAATTCCTCCATCTTCGGTTCCTCCTACATAAGTAATCGGAATATCTTTAGCTACTTCACTAATCAGTTCAACGACACCTTGTGCAATGTGTTTAGAATGTGAAACGATAACAAGACCAATACTTCCCATTAAACCACCCCAGTTTCTAAAAGAGCAGTAAAGAGTAATCCTGATGAAAATGATCCAGGATCAATATGTCCAAGAGAACGTTCTCCTACATAAGATGCCCTTCCTTTAGTTGCAAGTAAATCTTTGGTAGCATTCACTAGCTTATCAATAACCTCTTGAGTCAATTGGCCTGCAGACAAAGCAGCAATAACAGGAGTCCAAACATCAACCATTGTCTTTTCTCCAACTTCTGCTTTCCCACGTTTGACAATCATATCCAAACCGCTTTGTAAGATTTCCTCTATTTTCGAATTTGAATCAGCCTTGGCCATGCCCATAAAAGCAGAGCCATACAAGGGACCAGAAGCACCGCCTACCTTGCTCAGTAATTGCATTGAGACAAGTTTAAACACATCACTGCTTGTTTCAAATTGCTTTCCTTCTAAGTTTTCCATAACTGCAGCCATTCCACGCGCCATATTTCCACCGTGGTCTCCATCTCCTATAGGGGTGTCTAGCTCACTAAGGTAATCTTTCTGTTCTTGAATCTTTTCATTAAAAAGCTTCATCCATTCAAGAGCTTGTTCAGTATTCATTTGACATTTCCTCCTAAAGTTTTACCAAGCTGGTGTAGTAACAGGTGCATTTAGAGCATCCAACCACTCATTATCTGCCAATCGAATCAATGTTAAAGACAATCCAGCCATATCAATTGAGGTCATATAGTTTCCAATTTTCTTAAATGCCAACTCAACACCTTTTTCATGGAGCAATTTAGCCACATCATTTGCAAATACGTATTGCTCCATAAGAGGAGTGCTTCCTAAACCATTGATGAGAAGACCATAGCGTTCACCAGCCTTAAGCTGGAAACCTTCAGATAGTTTTTCAACCAATTCTGAGGCCAATTGTGCTGAGGGTTGCATCTTCTCTTTCTTATATCCCGGTTCACCGTGGATACCAACTCCGTATTCAAATTCATCATCTTCTAGAACAAAACCTGGTTTGCCAACTTCTGGAACAGTAGCGCCAGATAGAGCTAAGCCAATTGTTTTAATTTCTAAGACAAGTTTGTCGGCCAAGTCCTTCATTTCAGATAATGTTTTACCAGAACGAGCCGCATCACCCAAAATTTTATGGACTAATATAGTACCTGCGACACCTCGACGACCTTGGGTATAGAGACTATTTTCAACCGCAATATCATCATCGACTACAACACTTGCTACATCAATACCTTCCATTTCAGCAAGTTCTTGTGCAATTTCAAAATTCATGATGTCCCCAGAATAGTTCTTGATGACCATGAAAACTCCAGCACCTTCATCAGCCGCCTTGATGGCTTCTAAAATTTGGTCCGGAGTAGGTGAAGTGAAGACTGCTCCACAAATGGCAGCAGACAACATTCCATCTCCTACAAATCCAGCATGACTTGGTTCATGTCCTGAACCTCCACCTGAAATGAGTCCAACTTTTCCTGTCTTTTCTGCCTTTCTAACGATGACATCAAAACCATCTAAGCGTTCTACCAAGTCATCATGCATGAATGACAATCCCTGCAACATTTCATCAACAACTTGTGTCGGTTCATTTATAATTTTTTTCATGAGAAACTCCTTTCGGCATGTATCTTTGTTTTCGCTTTCATTATATATTTTTTATTGCTAGCTGATAAGGGACAGATTCTATTATTTGTCCCCTTTTAAACCCGTTTAAAACATTTTTTTGGTAAAATGAAGTAAGTAAAAGAAAGGCTTCCTATGGCATCATCACTCATTACAAAAAAACGAATTGCCAAGGCATTTAGAGACCTATTAGCTACTAGAGAATTTGATAAAATCTCTATTGTAGATATCATGGAATCAGCTGGCATTCGTAGACAGACCTTTTACAATCACTTTCTTGACAAATATGAACTGCTAGACTGGATATTTGAAAATGACTTAACCGAGTATATCACCAATAACTTGGACTTCATTTCAGGCCAAAAACTATTACAAGAATTATTTTTTTATTTCGAACAAGAGCGTGACTTTTATATTCAACTTTTTGATATTCAAGGGCAAAATAACTTCTATGACCAATTTATCAGCTACTGTCGCTTGCTTGTATCAAAAATTTTAAGAGAATACGGTCAGATTGATATCGATTCATCTGCTTATACTTGCTTTTTGTTAGACTATCATTCACATGCTCTAGCAGAAATCGTGAAGGCTTACGTCAATAAAAAAAGTCCAGTTCCACAACCAGACTTTCTAATCATGACAATTATTGGAAAGAGACCACAATGACATTTATTTCAAATCATAAACAGAAAATTATTTCAAGTTACATTTCGGCAACTGTCAGCAGTCATCCTGAATTAGAAAAACACCCTACTTTACCACTAGTCTATCAAAAAAATCGTAATCCTCATCAGGTTCCAATATTGGCGGGTGGAGGTTCAGGACACGAACCTGCTCATATTGGATATGTGGGAAAAGGAATGCTTACCGCTGCTATCTATGGCCAATTATTTACTCCTCCTACAAGAACTGAAATCTTAGAGTCCATTCGTTTTTTAAACAATGGTCACGGTGTCTTCATCATTGTAAAAAATTTCGAAGCAGACATCAAAGAATTTAGCTCGGCCATTAATACTGCTAGACAAGAAGGAATTAAGGTCGGCTATAGTCTAGCACACGACGATATTTCTATTGAACCTCACAATAGATTTCAAATTAGAGGAAGAGGACTTGCAGGGACTATTTTACTTCATAAAGTTCTAGGATATGCAGCTCAAAATGGTGCCGACATCGAGCAACTAACTGATTTAGGTCATCAACTTGCTCCCGAAATCGCAACAATTGGCTTTGCAACGAAATCGGCTAGTCTCCCCCAAGCCACCCTTCCACTATTTAACTTAGAAGAAGGAAATATTTCTTATGGTATTGGCATACATGGCGAAGAAGGCTATCGTATCGTCCCATTCCAATCATCGGAAATCCTGGCAAATGAAATTATAAGTAAATTAAGATTGCACTATCATTGGAAAAAGGGTGATCAATTTATATTGCTTGTAAATAATCTAGGCACTACCAGCAACTTAGAAATGGGCATATTTATCAATGATATCCTTCAACTCTTAGAAATTGAAGGAGTCACTATTACCTTTATAAAATCAGGAACATTTATGACCAGTCTAGATATGGCAGGTATATCCGTAACTCTTTGCCCCGTAAAAAATAAACAGTGGTTAGAAGCGCTCAATGCTCCAACGACAGCTTTTGCATGGTAATTTGCTTGTATAACTCAAAAGGGCTACATCACTTGATGGCCCTTTGTTTTTATCTTACGTTTAAAAGAACTCATTCTTGACATTTCAAATAGGCCATCTATCCCTTACAATTCTTCCGATGAGCTTTGAGTTTTTTCAGAGCCCAATCATAGTGGCTTGACGTACTACTGACAAAGTAGGAACCTAGACTTGTCCCTCCCGTCCACTTATAGATACCTTTGGTAAAGAGTTCATCATTGCTAAAAACTTCTATCAACTCTAAAACCTCCCTATGTGATTGTTCTAGGAGTCTAGTCGCTTCTTCTAAGGAGGTTTTCTGGTGCTTATTCCAAAAAGCGACATTCATTTCTCCATAAGTTTTCCAATTATAAGGTTCAGGGAGAAAAGGTCTTTCTTGACCTTCTTGATTAGAATGTACCCAAGTCAAAAGTAACTGCTGCCATTCATAAAGATGGATCAAGACATCCCGTAGATTTTTATCCCTTTTCCAGTGAGCTTCTTTTTTCTTTAGGTCTCTTGAAAAATCAAATGGAGTCTGTAGCTCATCTTCACTTAATTGAGAGATGAAGAGGTTAAGCTTTTCATAATTTTCCTTAGAGGCCAGCATTAGCTCCTCTTTTGTTTTCGGTCTATGCACAGGAGTACTCCTTTCATATCTCTAGTTATTATTAGAAATTTTTTATCCTTTAAATCTCTATAACTTATCCTTTAATTTCTCAACAAAGAGATAGGCTGCTGGACAGGTCAAAGTATTCTTAATCGTCAAATGGTTGATTTGATGAATTTTTTTACGGTCCGTATGGGGGAACTCTCGGCATGCCTTTGGACGAACTTCATAGATGGAACAGAGATTATCTCCTCCTAAAAAGGGACAAGGCATGGATTTAAAAACCTTATCACCATCTTCATCTACCTGCAGAAACTCCGCTTCAAAAGCTGGTAATTTCATCTTAAAATACTTGGCGATTCGTGTAATATCCGCTTCTTTAAAGTCCGGTCCCAATGTCTTACAACAATTGGCACAGGCCGTGCAATCAATTTCCTCAAAGACTTCTTGGTGAATCTGCTGGGCTATCTTGTCTAGGTTTTTAGGAGGTTTTTTCTTTAGATTGGCTAAAACTTTACGGTGTTCCTTCTGCTTTTGCATGGCTAGCTGGTGGTAATACTCAATATCAATTTCTTTAGACATGATTTCTCTCTTATTCTATTTGTTTCCCCCTATTATATCATGCCTCTGACTCATTGAAAAGTGAACTTTACAAGACTACACTATTCCCGAATGTATCAAAAAACCTTGCAACTAGGTTACAAGGTTAATCACATTAATCGAAGTTAACGTATTCTTTTTGAAGTTCAAGAACTTCTTCCATTGTTGAACACTCTGTAAGGGCACGGTTAGCGTACTCTTCCATCTTAGCAGTGTCCAATTTCTTCATCAAGCTACGTGTACGAAGGACTGATGTTGCTGACATAGAGAACTCATCCAAGCCCATTCCGACAAGAAGTGGAACAGCTTTTTGGTCACCAGCCATCTCACCACACATACCAGCCCATTTACCTTCAGCGTGAGCTGCCTTGATAACGTTGTTGATCAAGCGAAGGATTGATGGGTTATATGGTTGGTAAAGGTATGAAACTTGCTCGTTCATACGGTCTGCTGCCATTGAGTATTGGATCAAGTCGTTTGTTCCAATTGACATGAAGTCTACTTCTTTTGCAAATTGGTCTGCAAGCATTGCTGCTGCAGGGATTTCAATCATGATACCAACTTGGATGTCATCCGCAACTGCAACACCTTCAGCAAGAAGATTTGCTTTTTCTTCTTCATAAACTGCTTTAGCTGCACGGAATTCTTTCAAAAGGGCAACCATTGGGAACATGATACGCAATTGACCATGAACAGAAGCACGAAGAAGGGCACGGATTTGTGTACGGAACATTGCATCTCCAGTTTCAGAAATAGAGATACGAAGGGCACGGAATCCAAGGAATGGGTTCATTTCGTGTGGCATATCGAAGTAAGGAAGTTCCTTATCTCCACCAATATCCATTGTACGAACAACCACTGGTTTACCATTCATTCCCTCAAGAACAGCCTTGTATGCTTCATACTGCTCGTCTTCTGTTGGGAAATCTTGAGAATCCATGTACAAGAACTCTGTACGGTAAAGTCCAACAGCTTCTGCACCGTTGTTGTTCACACCTTCAACGTCTTTTGGAGTACCGATGTTAGCAGCCAACTCGAAGTGTTTACCGTCAGCAGTCACTGTTTGAGCATCTTTCAAAAGTGCCCATTCAGCTTTTTGTTTAGCATAAGCTTCACCAGCTACTTTAAATTCTGCCGCTTGTTCATCTGTTGGGTTGATAATGACTTCACCAGTAATTCCGTTAACGGCAAGGATATCACCGTCTTTCACCACTTCAGTGATGTTATTTGTTCCCAATACAGCTGCAATTTCAAGTGTACGTGCCATGATAGCTGAGTGGCTTGTACGTCCACCGATGTTTGTTACAAAAGCTTTTACAAAGTTTTTGTCCAATTGAGCTGTATCAGATGGTGTCAAGTCATGCGCAATGACGATTACTTCTTCATTGATAGAAGCTGGGTTTGGCAATTTCTTACCAAGAAGATTTGCCAATACACGTTTTGTCACGTCGCGGATATCCGCTGCACGTTCTTGCATATATGGGTTGTCTTCCATGCCTTCAAAGATAGTGATGAACATGTCAGTCACTTCTTTAAGACCTGCTTCAGCATTGACTTTCTTAGCACGGATTGTTTCTTTAATCTGACCAATCAATTCTGGGTCAGCAAGAACCATCAAATGAGCGTCAAAAACTTGAGCCGCTTCTTCACCAAGCGTACCTACAGCTTTCTCACGGATAAGAGAAAGCTCGTTTTGAGAAGCTTCAAGAGCTACATCCAAACGAGCCTCTTCTGCGTTTGTATCTTCGACTGAAACAGTCTCGAATGACAAATCCGGTTGAACGAGTAGATATGCTTTTGCAACTGCAACACCATCAGATGCTGCGATTCCTTTAAGCATTTCTGTCATTTTCCTTATGCCAATCCTTCTTTTTCCATTGTTTCTGAGATTGCAGCGATAGCGTCATCTGCATCTGCACCTTCAGCTGAGATAGTTACATCAGCACCTTGGCCAACACCAAGACTCATAACACCCATGATTGATTTAAGGTTAACTGATTTACCTTTGTACTCAAGAGTGATATCTGAAGCAAATTTGCTTGCAGTTTGTACCAACAATGTTGCTGGACGTGCGTGAATACCTGTTTCTGCCACTACGTGGAAATCTTTAGAAGCCATAGTTTGACTCTCCTTTTGTTCTTTCTTTTTTGAGTTATATGTGATAACCCTTACAATTTGGTATTATACCATCTTCTAGGATTTTTTTCAAGCATTTTATGGGATTTATTCGATTTCCTTTCAGATAACTTGCTGAAAATCTTCTATTCTAGATAACAAAACACAGGATATAGTTTTCCAAAAAACTACTTCTAGGATAATTATCACTATTTCATAAAACAAACACTACATATTGTGTTTTGCAACCTTTAGTAGAAAAATAGACCACTATATTTAGTTTCAAATCATTGACAAAAATTTATTTTCTGATATACTAAGAAAGTAATCTATTTTGAAAGAGGAGTTACACAATGGTAACCGTTTATTCTAAAAACAACTGTGTCCAATGTAAGATGACTAAACGTTTCTTGGACAGTAATAATGTCGCTTATCGTGAAATCAATCTTGATGAGCAACCTGAGTACATCGATCAAGTTAAAGAGCTCGGTTTCAGCGCAGCTCCTGTTATCCAAACACCAACTGAAGTCTTTTCAGGTTTCCAACCAGGAAAACTGAAACAATTAGCATAATCTTAGTACATCATCCAGAAGAAACTGCTTCTAGGGCTAACTTAGAAGCCTTTCTTTTGTAATTAGATAAGGGAAATTTTATGGGATTAAAACATCTTGAAGACGTGACTTACTTCCGTCTCAATAACGAAATCAACCGTCCTGTCAATGGACAAATCATGCTTCATAAAGATAAGGAAGCCTTGGATGCCTTCTTTAAAGAAAATGTAGTTCCAAACACTATGGTTTTTGATTCAATCAAAGATAAAATCAACTACCTCATTGAACACAACTACATCGAAACAGCCTTTATCAAGAAATACCGTCCAGAGTTTTTGGAAGAATTGTCTCAATTTATCAAAGACCAAAACTTCCAATTCAAGTCTTTCATGGCAGCTTATAAATTTTACAATCAATATGCTTTGAAAACTAACGACGGTGAATATTATCTTGAAAGCATGGAAGACCGCGTCTTCTTTAACGCCCTTTATTTCGCTGATGGGAATGAAGCTATTGCCATCGATATTGCCAATGAAATCATCCACCAACGCTACCAACCAGCTACTCCTTCCTTCTTGAATGCTGGACGTGCTCGTCGTGGAGAATTAGTATCATGTTTCCTGATCCAAGTAACTGATGATATGAACTCTATCGGACGTTCTATCAACTCAGCTCTTCAACTTTCACGTATCGGTGGTGGTGTGGGAATTACCCTCAGCAACCTTCGTGAAGCTGGTGCACCTATCAAAGGCTATGAAGGAGCAGCTTCTGGGGTCGTTCCAGTTATGAAACTTTTCGAAGATAGCTTCTCTTACTCAAACCAATTGGGTCAACGTCAAGGTGCCGGTGTTGTCTACCTCAACGTCTTCCACCCAGATATTATCGCCTTCCTTTCAACTAAGAAAGAAAACGCCGATGAAAAAGTTCGTGTAAAGACCCTTTCACTTGGTGTTGTAGTACCCGATAAATTCTACGAATTAGCACGTAAAAATGAAGAAATGTACCTCTTCAGTCCTTACTCTGTAGAACTTGAATACGGTGTACCATTCAACTACATCGACATCACTGAGAAATACGATGAACTAGTCGCAAATCCAAATATCCGCAAGACAAAAATCAAGGCGCGTGATTTGGAAACTGAAATCTCTAAATTGCAACAAGAATCTGGCTACCCTTATGTAGTCAACATCGACACAGCTAACCGTGCAAATCCTGTTGATGGTAAGATTATCATGAGTAACTTGTGTTCTGAAATTCTTCAAGTCCAAGAACCAAGCTTGATCAACGATGCTCAAGAATTCCTTCAAATGGGAACAGATGTTTCATGTAACCTTGGTTCAACCAACGTGGTTAACATGATGACTTCACCTGACTTTGGTCGTTCTATCCGTGCTATGGTTCGTGCCCTTACTTTCGTTACAGATAGTTCACACATCGTAGCTGTTCCTACCATCGACCACGGAAATAGCCAAGCTCATACCTTTGGTCTCGGTGCAATGGGACTTCACAGCTACCTTGCCCAACAACTGATTGAGTATGGATCACCTGAGTCTGTTGAGTTTACAAGCATCTACTTTATGCTTATGAACTACTGGACCTTGGTTGAGTCAAACAATATCGCGCGTGAACGTGGTATCACCTTCCACAACTTTGAAAAATCAGACTATGCTAACGGAAGCTACTTCGACAAGTATGTAACTGGCGAATTTGTTCCAAAATCAGACCGTGTTAAAGAACTCTTCAAAGATGTCTTTATCCCAAGTGCTGCTGACTGGGCTGAACTTCGTGACAAGGTTCAAGCAGATGGTCTTTACCACCAAAACCGGCTTGCTGTAGCGCCAAATGGTTCTATCAGTTACATCAATGATGTTTCTGCTTCTATCCACCCGATTACGCAACGTATCGAAGAACGTCAAGAAAAGAAAATCGGTAAAATCTACTACCCTGCTGCTGGCTTGTCAACAGAAACCATTCCTTACTACACTTCTGCTTACGACATGGATATGCGTAAAGTGATTGATGTCTATGCTGCTGCAACTGAGCACGTGGACCAAGGACTTTCACTCACACTCTTCATGCGTAGTGACATTCCAAAAGGACTTTACGAATGGAAGAAAGAAAACAAACAAACGACACGTGACTTGTCAATCCTTCGTAACTATGCCTTTAACAAGGGTATCAAGTCTATCTACTACGTCCGTACCTTTACAGATGATGGTGGAGAAGTCGGTGCCAACCAATGTGAAAGCTGTGTGATTTAATCTTTGCTTGAGGGAACTACATTTTCTCAGATAAGTGATTCATTCACCCTGCTAAACTAAACTGGAATAAGCACCTATACTATGGAAAAACACAAAAGTCGGACTTCCGACTTTTTGTGCGAAACTACTCTAGGATTATGATAAAATAGAAGTAATTGTGAGTTCGCAATACTAAACACAGAAAGAGATTTCAAAATGGAAACTTACTACAAAGCCATTAACTGGAATGCCATCGAAGATGTCATCGACAAATCAACTTGGGAAAAACTGACGGAGCAATTCTGGCTCGATACACGTATTCCTTTGTCAAATGACTTGGATGACTGGAGAAAGCTATCAAATGTAGAAAAAGACTTGGTTGGGAAAGTCTTTGGTGGTTTAACACTTCTCGATACTATGCAATCTGAAACTGGGGTTCAAGCCCTTCGCGCGGACATCCGTACACCACATGAGGAAGCTGTTTTCAATAACATCCAATTTATGGAATCTGTTCACGCTAAATCTTACTCATCAATCTTTTCTACCTTGAATACTAAGGCTGAGATTGAAGAAATTTTCGAATGGACTAACACCAATCCTTACCTACAAAAAAAGGCTGAGATTGTCAACGAAATCTACCTAAACGGTAGCCCACTTGAAAAGAAAGTTGCTAGTGTCTTCCTTGAAACCTTCCTCTTCTACTCAGGTTTCTTCACTCCCCTCTACTATCTCGGTAACAACAAACTGGCCAACGTCGCTGAAATCATTAAATTGATTATTCGTGATGAATCTGTTCACGGAACCTACATTGGTTATAAATTCCAACTTGGTTTCAATGAATTACCTGAAGAAGAGCAAGAAAAACTCAAAGAATGGATGTACGATCTGCTATACACTCTCTACGAGAATGAAGAAGGTTATACAGAGAGCCTCTATGACGGTGTTGGTTGGACTGAAGAAGTCAAAACCTTCCTTCGCTACAATGCTAACAAGGCACTCATGAACCTGGGACAAGATCCACTCTTCCCAGATTCAGCTGATGATGTCAACCCAATCGTTATGAACGGTATTTCAACAGGAACTTCTAACCACGACTTCTTCTCTCAAGTCGGAAATGGTTACCTTCTTGGTGAAGTTGAAGCTATGCAAGACGATGACTACAACTACGGTTTGGACTAATTCAATTATCCCAGAACTGATAACAAATATCATGGCTTGTTTAAAACAACCATGATATTTTTGTTTTTGTTTTCTTTTGTTTTTTAAATTGATTGATTGAATACTTTATGATAAAATAGTAATAGAAATAGAGGTGATAACGATGTTAAAGCAAGAAAAACTAGATAATATTCTAGAAACGGTAAATACAAAGGGAACTATTACTGTAAAAGAAATCATGACTCGCTTGGATGTGTCAGATATGACTGCTAGACGCTACTTGCAAGAGTTGGCAGACAAGGATCTACTTGTTCGAGTACACGGGGGAGCTGAGAAAATTCGCACAGGTTCTATTTTAAATAATGAACGTTCCAATATCGAAAAACAAAGCTTACAAATCGCAGAAAAACAAGAAATTAGCCGTTTTGCAGGCCATTTAATTGATGAGGGTGAAACTATTTTTATCGGCCCTGGTACGACCTTAGAATCTTTTGCCCGTGAACTTCCAATTGATAATATTCGTGTTGTAACAAACAGTTTACCAGTCTTTCTCATCTTAAACGAACGAAAACTAACAGATTTGATTTTAATCGGTGGAAACTACCGCTCTATCACTGGAGCCTTTGTGGGAACACTAACCTTGCAAAACTTAGCCAATCTTCAATTTTCTAAAGCTTTCGTTAGCTGTAATGGTATTCAGGACAATGCGATTGCGACCTTTAGTGAAGAGGAAGGTGAATCTCAACGCATCGCCCTCAATAATTCCAATAAAAAATACTTACTAGCTGACCATAGTAAGTTCAAT
Organism: Streptococcus mitis; assembly: GCF_946188375.1. Lineage (GTDB taxonomy): Bacteria > Bacillota > Bacilli > Lactobacillales > Streptococcaceae > Streptococcus > Streptococcus mitis_CX. The sequence goes on along the minus strand of NZ_CAMHUS010000001.1, from coordinate 139,280 downwards.
AAATTTGATTTCTATACCTTCTACAATATCTCTGATATTGATATCATCGTTTCAGATTCTAAACTGAGCAAAGAAACGTTTGAACAACTTTCAAAACAAACAAAAATTATTCTTTCTAAACCATAAAACTGAGGATTGATAAAATATAAAATGCGTCATATCAAGAAAATAAGAATCTTGATATGACGCATTTTTTGATGAAGATTTTTACAAAGAGTTTCCTAGATTCTTTATGATTGTTGAAACGGCATAAAATCTGAATCAAAGGAGATATTATCCCGTTCTTCAGGACTGATAAAATTTAAAAAGATATTTTTAAATTCTTCTAGCTCATAGTCTGAATGGCAAATCCATTCTTTACCGGTAGAGACATACCATTTCCCAAGATTTTTCAGCTCCTCATTCGTCAAACACGGTATTTGAGAACATTTTTCGAAATTTATAATATAAACTTTTTCATAAATAGATTGGATAAAATCTTTGAACATCTTTTGCCTCACTAGAATTCTATATCTAATTACTGATTCTACTACTCAATCACTTGAGTTTCCGCTACTTTCTTGTACCAGTGAGCTGATTTCTTAGGATAACGTTCTTGAGTTTCAAAGTCTACATAGAAGAGACCGTAACGTTTTTCATAACCGTTTGACCAAGAGAAGACATCCATTAATGACCAAATGAAGTAACCTTTTACATTAGCTCCATCTGCAATAGCATCAGATAACACTTCCAAGTGTTGTTTGACATAATCAATACGACCATCATCGTAAACAGTGTTATCGACGAACTCATCTTTATAACCAAGTCCATTTTCAGTGATGTAAATCTTCTTGTAATTAGGATAATCTTTCTTCACTCGCATGATTTGATCATACAAACCTTGAGGATAGATAATCCAATCCCAGTCTGTACGTGGCACATAATCTGGAGCTACACGACGACCAACACCTTTAATTTGGTATTTAGAGCTTCCTTTTTCACCCTTACCATTATGGATGATTTCAGTTTCGCCATCAAAGGCTTCCATCCAGTCACTCATATAGTAATTGATTCCAAGGAAGTCATTCAAGTCTTTTGCGGCTTCTAATACTTCGAAATCTTCTTCACGAAGATCTAAGCTACCACCATTGACTGATAAGATATGGTTGACACCTTCCATCGTTTCAGCTGAATAGTGTCCAAGATAAGTTGCATCCAAGATAAATTTATTGTGAATAATATCTTCCAACTCAGCTGAACGAACATCTGCTGGATTTTTGGGATCCAGAGGATATTTAGTAGGCAGTGCGTGAACAACACCAATTTCACCTTTATAACCTTTATCTTTATATAGCTTGACTGCACGCGCATGAGAAACCATCATATTGTGGTGCGATTGGAAAACTTTGGCAAGGTCGTACTGAATACCTGGAGGGAATTTTCCAACCAAGTATTGACCATCACCAATTGGCCCAATTTCATTAAAGGTTGTCCAATAGTTTACTTCTGGAAATTCTTCAAAACAGAAGGCAGCGTAGTCGACAAAGTGTTCAATGTTTTCACGGTTTAAGAAGTCTCCATTTGAATGTAGAGCTTCTGGCGTATCAAAGTGATGAAGAGTTACAAAGGGCTCAACATGACGTTTGTGGCACTCTGCAAATAAATTATGATAAAACTCGACACCTTTCTGATTTACTTGACCGTAACCGGTTGGGAAAATACGTGACCAGGCAATAGAAATTCGAATACCATTGACACCATACTCTTCTGCCAACTTGAGGTCAACTGGATATCGATTGTAAAAATCACTGGCTGGTTCTGCAGTGTACCAGTAATTATCTTCAAGATATTTATCCCACGCTACTGGTCCTTTACCATCAGTATGTGTAGCACCTTCTGCTTGATAGGCAGCTGTTGCGCCACCAAAAATAAAGTCTTTTGGTAATGTTTTTGTCATTTTTTTCACCTATTTCTTGATTTAAATAAAGTAAAAGTGAGAGGAGAGGAGTCAGTGAGCCATCCTTCTCCATCTCACTTCTTCTACCAAGTCACCGAATTGTGACATGAGGAGGTAAAAACGCTGTCTTTTTACCGACGAATTAATAAGGCGATTAGGAAATTCGCCATAGCGATTTCCGTAACGAGAGGAAACTATTTCAGAGTCCCTATTATTAATCGAATTGTGACATGAGAGGGTAAAAACGATATCTTTTTACCGACGAATTAACAAGGCGATTAGGAAATTCGCCATAGCGATTTCCGTAACGAGAGGAGACTATTTCACAGTCCCTATCGTTAATCGAATTGAGCTTGTACAAATGCAAGAGCACCTTTTCCATCACGAGTTAATTTGATGTATTGAGCTCCCTCTGTTTTCGCAAGTTTAATATCGAGTTTATCTGTTTCTGCTTTCATGTCTTCAAAGTTTGAAGCAACTTGAGGGGCAAGGATAACCAAATCAAACTCTGGTAACATTTCACGGTGAGCACCATAACCACCTGCTGCTGCTTTCACAGGAACATTGTATTCTGCAGCTGCCTTATTCAAAGCATTTGCAAGAAGTCCACTTGTCCCTCCACCTGCACAGAGAACGAGGACATTTGTTTCTTCAGTGATTGTATTTTGTGCTGCTTCTACACCAGCTTTTTCAAGAATAGCATCTGCTTTTGCAGTGTTGAAGTTTGCAGCAACTTTTTCTTTCAATTCATCATTAGACTTACCTGAACGTTCTTCTTCAAGAATTTGTTCATCATAGACTTTAAGGAATGGATAGTAAATAACTACGTCAACCACGATTAGAAGGGCAGCAAGAATGAATGATAGAACTTGGAAGTTAGTACCAAGAACTAGACCTAGTGGAGCTGGAGTTGTCCATGGTAGATTAGCAGTAAATGAGTTCATTCCAAGAGTTTCAATAAAGAATTTAAAGATCCAAACGTTTGCGATAGGAGCAAAGATAAATGGAATGAAGAAGATTGGATTCAAAACAAGAGGTGCACCAAACAAGATTGGTTCATTTACACCGAAGAATGTAGGAACTACTGAAGCGCGTCCGATTGCACGGTTACGTTTAGATTTTGTTAACCACATGAACATGAATGGAACAACCAGTGTCGCACCAGTACCACCCATGGTAACGATAAACATTTGTGTACCAGAAGTAAGAATCTTATCAGCGTGCATACCTTGTTGGAGAAGGTTCAAGTTGACTTCGGCATTGGCATAGGTAATTGCTGCGATAGCAGGTTCAACAATAGATGGACCATGGATACCAACAAACCAGAAGAAGGCAAAGGCACCAAAGATAATCGTAATACCTAGATAACCATCAGCAGCAGAGAATAATGGTGCAAAGAATTTACCGATTGATTCTGCTACGCTTGCACCAACAAAATGACGAGCTAGTAAATCAAGAGCATAAAGTGAAACAACTGAGAGAGTGAATGGAATCACATCTTTAAAGACTTGTGAGATATTTGGTGGAACTTCGTCAGGCATACGAATAGTGACGTTGTTCTTAACACAAACCTTATAGATTGCTACAGTAACAAAGGCAGCAAGGAAGGCTGAAAGCAAACCTTTTGTCCCCAAGAATCCAGTAGCAAGACCATTTTCGATAGGATCAGCTGCCAACATCAACAAACCAACAATAGCTGCTAACAGTGTTGACATATAGTTGATTTGATTGGTTTTCTCCATGCTACGGTTTACTGAGTCGGTCAATGACTTAGCTGTTGTACCAGCTACCAAGAGAGCTAGAATACCCATAGAATAGCTGTAAGGTTTCATAAGAAAGGCTACAACTTCATCAGACCATTTAAAGCCCCATGAGTTTGGTACAAAGGCAATCAAGATAAAAATACTTGAGAAGAGAATAACAGGCATACCTGCAATGAAACCATCACGAATAGCACGAAGATAGATATTACGAGATAATTTCTCAAAGAAAGGTTTTCCTTTCTCGATAAATGCAATTAGTTTATTCATTATTTAACTCCTCTCTTGTACAGTTCAATTAAATGGTGCATCAAATCTTTTAATAAGATAGTTGTCATCAAGTGGTCTTGGCCATGCATCATGGTTACACTATAGGCTAAGTCCTCACCAGAAGCTTCCTTAGCCAATAGACTTGTTTGCGCGTGGTGAGCCTCTGCAATGCAAGAACCAGCTTCCTCAACTAAGCTATCTGCTTTCGCAAAATCACCAGCTTCAGCAGCCTTTAAAGCTTCCAATAGTTTTGAACGAGCATCGCCAGCATAGGCTACGATTTCAAAACCTAACAATGTTACTTCTTCTCTATTCATGATAGAATTCTCCTTATGTATTTTTAATTAAATTTTTATGACAATAAACGTTGGATATGTAGAACTAGATAAACTCGTTCACTTTTATACAAATCAAGACCCGTATGTTGCGTAATCACATCATAAATCTTGGAACCAATCTCGAACGCTTTTGGATAGGATTGTTTGATATGATCTTCCATATCCAGAAGCGATTGGTTATCATCCCTAGATCTGTCTAAATAATCCAAGAAATAATTCAAATGAATCATAAAGCGATCATAGAAATGGTTATTCTCTTTAGTTCGTTGAATTGCATAGTCCGTTAGAACTTCTTCAACATTCCTGAGAATTTCTTTCCTCTTATCAATCGACTCCACAAGTTCCACTTCATTTTCACCTTCGGCATTAATGAAATGATAAGCAATCCGAATAATTTCGTCCTCAGGAAAATGATCTGCTAGCTTCTGGCGGTAAATTTCAAATGCTTCATTTGCGATTTGAAAAGCGACAGGATACTTAGTGGAAATATCTGGCAGATTACTATCCTTGTACCTTCCTTGTGCTAGAGCTTGATAAGAACAGTAAATATGATCTGTCAAGGTTACGTAGAGATACTCTTGAATCGGATAATGATATTTCTTTGATAGCTTATCAATGATTTCATAAGTCACTGTGATAAAATCAAGCGGAACATCTTTGAGGAGAGCCATAAAGTTTTCTCTCGACTCTTCGGTCTTCATCCGAAAGATTTTCTCAACCTGATGTTCAGCAATCAAATCCCCCTTCTTCTTTCCAAATGCAATCCCCTTACCAATCACAATCACTTCTTCTCCTTTATCATTTCTGACAAGCGAGACATTGTGATTCATTGAATTTAGAATTCGATACATGTCAACCTCCTTTTATATCTTAAAGGTATATTAGTACAAAAAATGACCACAAATGAACTAGAAAATCAGCCGATTTCTAATTCACCTGTGATCATGCCTAATATTACTTAGTAACACTCACCTTGTATTAACTTGTGATTTAAGTATAGCACAAGTAAGTTATTTTGTAAACCTTTACATACAACTTTTTTAAAAATTTTTTAGATTCATGTTCCTAACCCAGGAGGACTTGCTTACACGCGTTCTTTCCATGAAGTCGCTGTTGTTTGAAGAACTTTGTTGAGTTCGTCAATGTTTTCAAATCCAGTTGTACGAAGCCATTCGCGAGCTGCTGCTTCACCATCTTTGATGTAAGCTTCAACTGATCCAGCCCATGTTGCACGGCCACAAAGAACTCCATTAAAGTTTGCACCTGATTCATGAGCAAATACAAGAGTATCTTGGAAGAGTTTAGCTGATACACCAGCACTCAAGTAGATGTATGGCAAGTTAGTTGCTTCATCTTGTGCTTTGAAGAAGGCTGCTGCTTCTTCACGTGTATAAACTACTTCACCTTCAGCAAAGCCTTCAACATATTTAATGTTAACAGGAACTTCTACTTTCAAGACATCAATGTTAAAGCGTGGGTCTGAGAAGACTTTCATAGCACCAATAACTTTGTGTGGTTTTACTTTCGCGTATTCTACAGAACCTGCGTCCGCAATTTTTTCATCGTAAGCAAGGATTTCAAGGAAGAATGGGATATCTTCAGCCACACACTCAGAACCGATGCGTTCGATATAAGCTTGTTTTTCTTGGTTGAGTTCGTCTGAGCTATCTACGTCATAGTAAAGCAAGAATTTAACTGCATCTGCACCTTCTTCTTTGATACGTTTTGCAGACCAAACATCCAAGCAGTCTGGCAAGCGTTTTGTGCTTGTTGTGTCATAACCTGTTTTTTCATAAGCAAGGAGAAGACCAGCTTTTTCATCAAGAGCTTTAGTTGCTGGAAGTCCATATTCAGGATCAAGAAGCATAGATGAAGCGTATTTAGTCAATTCATCTGCTACCAAAACTTTAAGTTCTTCCATTTGAGCCACAGTTGGTTCTTCTGTTTGGTGTTGAGCCATGAGGCGTTTCAACGCACCACGTTGGTCAAATGCAAGAGCTGAGATGATTCCATTTTCATCAGAAAGTTTTTCTAAGCGTGCACGTTTTTGTTCTGTTAAAGCCATTTTATACCTCTTTTACTATTAATTGATCATATAGAGCTTGATAGTTGGCCATGTTGATATGACCAGTCATTTTTTCTTGAGCATTGAGCATACCAAGGACATTTGCCTTGATGAGTAATTCTGCATCCGATTCTTTATGAAGTAAACCTGAAGAAATTCCTGCCACAGTAGAATCTCCAGATCCAACAGGGTTGACTACCTGAATTCTAGGAATATCTACCTTGTAGAAAGTGTCACCATGTTTGGCAAAAGCACCGTTGGCACCAAGTGAAACGATAATCCATTCAATACCTGCAAACAAAGGTTCTTGAAGGACTTCTTTTAATTCATCCAAATCCTCAGAAACTTCTCTTCCAAGAAGCTGAGATAATTCCTCATTATTTGGTTTGATGACTGTTGGTTTATGTGGTGATTCAAGAACCGCCTGAAGTGCCGCACCAGAGCAGTCCAAAACAACAGGCTTGCCAGCTTGATTAGCAAGTTCTACCAAGCTCGCATAGTAATCAACTGGAAGACCAGCTGGCAGACTACCTGAGATGGCTACTACTTCAACTGAGCCCAAGAGTTTTTTGAAATGTTCCAAAAAGTCTTGACCTTCCTGTTCCAATACTTCAGGACCTTTTTCAAGAACTTCTGTTTGGTTATCTCCGTGAAGAATAGCGATACAGTTCCGAGTTTCTCCCTGAATTGAGAAGAAATCTTTCTTTACTTGATCATCGATATTTTCAACCAAAAACTCACCAAGTTTACCACCCACTAAACCAGTAGCAAGAACAGAATCCCCAAATTCTGAAAGTACTCGGGTAACATTGAGTCCCTTACCACCAGCCGTTTTGGTTACATCCACCACACGATTGACAGTATCAATCTTCAACTCATCCAAGGGATAGGAAATATCAATGGATGGGTTCATTGTGACTGTTAAAATCATAGGTCACCTCTTAGTCGTGGTATTCTCCGCGATCCCATTTTTCAAGGAATTCAGTGAAGAAGTTTGCGTCTGTTTGTTGAGCATTGTGACTTTCAAGGTGTTCAATTTTCGCAATCAATTTTTTGTTTTCTTCAGATGGTTTGTATTCAGCATGGATGAAAGCTTCGATGATATCACACATGAGCAATTCACCAGTAATCTTACCACCAAAACCGATAACGTTAGCGTTCAATTGCTCTTTAGCATAAAGAGCTGTTGTCATATCACGAACCAAGGCAGAACGGACACCTGGAACTTTGTTTACAGCGTTGTTGATACCAACACCAGTACCACAGATACATACTCCAAGATCAGCTTGACCGCTAGTTACAGCTTCCCCTACTTTTTTACCAAAGATTGGGTAGTGAGTACGTGTATGGTCATATGTACCAAAGTCAATGACTTCATATCCTTTTGATTTCAAAAATTCTGAAACCGCCATTTTTTCATCTGTTACGATGTGGTCACATCCAATTGCAATTCTCATTTTTAACTTACCTTTCTTACTGTAATCTAATTAGCACATTTTGTTCAACATATCGACACGAATCTGGTGACGTCCACCATCGTATTTACCGTTAACAAATCCTTTAGCGATGTTTTTAGCCAATTCATCACCAACAAGTTGTGCCCCCATAGTGATCATACGTGAGTTGTTGTGACCACGAGTCATATAAGCTGAACGTTCGTCAGATACTTCTGCAGCAACCATTCCTTTGATCTTAGTGGCAACCATAAATGGACCAGCTCCATAAGCATCAATCACGATACCAAGGTTTTGTTCTTCTTTGTTTACTTCTGCAGCAACAGCAAGAGTCACATCAACAAAGTCTTGACCTTCAGCTGTAACATCCACAACGTGGAAGTTTTCTTTTTCCAAGAAGTCTTTCACAACTTCTTTCAATCTCAAACCTGCAGCATCTGCACCGATAACAATAGACATATTGTATACTCCTTTTATTTTTCTAGGCTAGTAAAAACTTTTATGGTTAGCAGTTTACCTACAAAAAGTTTTCTAGCAGTTTATTGACAAATTGGATTGAATGAGATGAATGACACCTTATTCAAGTTTAGGAAATCAGTTTCCTAGAAATAATCTTTCTCTACGAAAGAGAATATAACAAGCGATTGTTTGTTTGTGACAAACATCATTTGTTGCTTACAAACATAATATACTCCTATTTCTTTAAAAAGTCAACAATTAATGTTTGTTTTTGTTTTTTTTTAATTAAAAAATTTCGATATCAAAACCAATTTGATTCACTTGACCAGGTTCTAGGAGGCGAACATTCTTCTTATCTTCTAGATGATCTCCTTCTTCAAGGGATGTTGACAAGCCAGACCATGGTTCAAAAGCAATGAAAGGACCTTTATTCAAAGTTGACCAGATAATGAGATTTGGAAACTCTGCAAAATGCACTTTCAATCCCTTATCATGTTTACGAGAACGAAGGGCAATTGTTCTAGATTGCAATTCATCTAAGGTGACTGCATCTGTGCTGAAAAGATCATAATTAAGATCGATTTCTTTTTGCCCCTTTAGCCATGGACTTCTATCTTGAAAATCCAGCATACCCGTTTCTGGGAAAGGTCGTGGAACAGAGCAAGTCTCTTCTTTCTCAAACTCTAGATAATAATCTTCATAGACCTCATCATCCAGTAGAGGGCAATTAAATCCTGGATGTCCACCAATAAAGTAAGGCAGGACCTTGCTAGTTTCTTTATTGAAAATCTTGTATTGAGTCCGTACTGTCTTTCCAGTAAGGCTATAAGTGATTTCTAGACGGAAATGATAAGGGTAGTTCTGATAGCTATTCTCATCGTCTTCAATTGCAAAAGTTACACTATTATCTGTCTGTTCAACTAATTCAAATTCTTTCTTGCGGACCAGACCATGACGAGGAATCTTTCCTTTACTTTCTTGTCCATTATCATCTATATAAAGTGCTGTATCCCCTCTCAATGAACCACAAATGGGAAAGAGAACAGGAGCTTGTCCACTCCAATAAGTAGCATCCCCTTGCCACAAATACTCAACTCCCTCGGCATCTTTTATAGAAGAAAGAGCCCCACCAAAACTGTTAAATTCAACTCTTAATTGTTCTGATTTTAATTCAATTACCATTATTTTCTCCGATTTCTTGATAGTTTATAAAAAACTAGGTTGTCACTCCTAATGGTATGACAACCTAGTTTCAACAATTTACATTTTATAGGAGCGTATTATTTTGCTTTTGCTGCGTACTCTTCGTTACGTTTGATCATTTGTTTTCTGTACCAAGCAAAGATACCGATATAGAATACAAGGAAGACTACAGCACCAAGGATTGCTTTGATATCACCTGTTGTAGTGTTACCAATTGTCCAACCAAGAAGTTTTTCGATTGGTCCTTCAAGAGTTGAGTGAGTAATCAATTGAGTTTCACTCACACCTGCTGGGAAGGCACCTACACCTTTAGCAAGTTCTGTTGCAAATGGTGCGATAAGTGTACCTGAAAGAAGGAAGAGTGGCAACAAGAGTGTTCCGAAGATAATCATACGGAGCAATTTACCACGTGTTACAACCAAGAGAGCTGGAGTAACACCCATAGCGATAATACCTGCAAGTGGCAATATACCATTTCCAACTTTTGAAAGAAGCACAGCTTCAATCAACATGATTGGTGCAAGTACGTTGGCACAAGCCCAGATTTCAGCACGACCAGCGATGAATGGCCAGTCAAGACCGATGTTGAATTTACGTCCTTGAAGACGTTTAGTAGCAACGTTTGTAATACCTTGTGATAGTGGTTCTACGGCTGCGATGAACCATGAACCGATAAGTGAGAAGAGTTCCAAAGATACACCGGCAGTCAAACCAAGAGACAACCATCCTTTGATAACAAGACGCCATTTATCTGCATCTGCAACCCCTTCAATTGGATGTGGAGTTCCCATAATACCGATTACAATACCAAGAATGAAACCGATAAAGAATTTAGATCCCCAGAAACCGATTTTTTTGTTCAATTTAGCAGCATCAAAGTCATATTTATCAAGACCTGGGAAGAATTTTTCAAAAATCTTATCCAAAACCATGATAACTGGGTTCATCATGTAGTTCATGTGAGTTGATGTCATAGGTGATGAACTTGGTGCGTTAAGAAGGTCATCAAATGTAGGTTTCATCAAGTCAGAGTTTATAATTTTCAACACACCAACAAGTACGATAGCTGCTGTAGCAATCAAGAGTGAAACCCCTTGGCTCACACCGTTGTTGTCTGCATACCATTTAATCAAAAGACCTGTGATAGACAAGTGCCAGATATCGAAGATATCGACGTCAAGTGTATCAGTTTTCTTCATAGCAAGCATTACTACGTTGACAATCAACATGATAAGCAAGAAGTAAAGTGTCCAAGCAGATCCCCAAGTGATTGTTGCAAGTGGTGCCCAACCAACGTCAGTGATACTCAATTGGATACCAGTATTTTCAACGAATTTTGCAAGTGATGCTGAGAAAGCACCATTTAGCATACCGATGATAGCTCCGATACCAGTAAGAGCGATGGCAAGTTTGATACCACCTTCAAGCGCTTTGGAGAATTTCACTCCAAAAAGTAAAGCCAATACTGTCAAAATGATCAGCATGATGACAGGTCCACCCATATCTAAGATAGGTGTGAAAAATTCTTTGATTAGACCAAAGATTGCATCCATAACAGTTCCTCCCTTTTTATGTTATATGAATGTTAACAAATTAAAATTAGCTTAACCCGTGTTCTTTAATAGCTGCTTCAATATTGTCAAATACTGGAGCGCTCATTGCTGGGATACGGAATAAAATTGGTCCAGCTTCGATAACTGGAATACCTGGGTCAAAACCAAGGTCTGTAGCAGCAATTGGTGTGAAGATGTCATAACCTTTGATAAGGTCTTCGTTAACGTCTTTTACCATAACTGCATCACAGTGAACATCAAAACCGCGGTTTGAAAGTTCTTCTTCAAGAGCACTTTTAATTTGGTGGCTTGAGTTAACACCTGCACCGCAGGCAGCAAGAATTTTAATCATATGGATTTCCTCCGATTTAATATTTTTAATAGACAAGATTATGCAGTTGCTTCAGCGATATAAGCATAGAGGGCTTCAGGATCAGAAATTTTTGATAGGTCTTCAAGATGACCATTTCCAGTAAAGAAGTCCATCAACTGAGCAAGAATGTTCGTTTGACTTGAACTTGAGTTATTAATGATAAAGAAGAGCAAGGATACCTCTACTTCCTTATCTGGTGCAATCATATTGTGGAAAGTCACAGGTTTATCTAATCGAACGACCACAACTTTTTCGGCTAGATTATGAACAATATCTGTGTGAGGAATAGCTACATTTGGCAAATCCTTACCCAAAAATTCCATATCTAGGCCAGTTGGAAATGACTTTTCACGCGTAATCAAGGCTTCACGATAAGTTGGAGTTACGATTTCTCGTTCTTCCAATAAAGTTGCAACCTGATCAAAGAGATGTTCTTGATTATCCGCTTCTAAGCAAAACACAAGGTTTTTGTCAAAGAAATGATCTAATCCCATAAGGTTTTCCCTTCTTTCCATTAACTTTATGCTATAAGTATAACACTATATGAAATCGTTGTCAATATTTTTTGTTGTTTTTTGTCCTTTTTTTGATTATTTTGTTTATTTTTTATCTTTACAATCAAAACAAACATTTAAAACAAACACTTTAAACGATTTAATCCTATTATAAATGCAAAAAAACAGGCCTATTTAAGCCTGTTTTACTATTGATCCTTATGTAAATTTCCTGTGAACAAGAAAAACAATTATGATAACTTATTCTTCATCCATGCTCAAGACGCTCAGAAAGGCTTCTTGTGGAACTTCTACTGATCCGATTGCTTTCATACGTTTCTTACCAGCTTTTTGTTTTTCAAGGAGTTTACGTTTACGAGAAACGTCACCACCATAACATTTAGCAAGTACGTTTTTACGAAGGGCCTTGATATCAGTACGAGCCACAATTTTGTGTCCAATAGCTGCTTGGATTGGCACCTCAAATTGTTGGCGAGGGATGATTTTCTTAAGCTTATCAACGATGAGTTTCCCACGTTCATAAGCAAAGTCCTTGTGAACGATAAAGCTGAGGGCATCCACCTTATCTCCGTTGAGAAGAATATCCATTTTCACTAGCTTAGATGGACGGTACTCTGACAATTCGTAGTCAAAGCTTGCATAACCACGTGTCGAAGACTTAAGCTTATCAAAGAAGTCAAAGACGATTTCAGCAAGAGGAATTTGATAGATAACATTGACACGGTTATCATCGATATAATCCATAGTCACAAAGTCTCCACGCTTGCGCTGAGCCAATTCCATCACTGCCCCAACAAACTCCTGTGGTACCATGATTTGCGCCTTAACATAAGGCTCTTCAATAGTCGCAATCTTGGTTGGGTCTGGGAACTCAGATGGGTTAGACACATCCATAGACTCACCATCAGTCAAATTAACCTTATAGATAACGGATGGAGCTGTCATGATGAGGTCGATGTTGAACTCACGTTCCAAACGTTCTTGGATGACATCCATATGGAGAAGTCCAAGGAAACCACAACGGAAACCAAATCCAAGTGCCTGAGATGTTTCTGGTTCAAACTGAAGACTAGCATCATTCAGTTGCAATTTTTCAAGGGCTTCACGTAGGTCATTGTACTTGTTTGACTCGATAGGATATAGCCCCGCAAAGACCATAGGATTCATCTGCTTGTAGCCATGTAATGGCTCTGCTGCAGGATTGGTTGCCAAGGTAACAGTATCACCCACACGAGTGTCCTGAACCGTCTTGATAGAAGCAGCAATATAACCAACGTCCCCAGTCGCAAGGAAATCACGACCAACTGCTTTGGGTGTAAATATACCGACTTCGGTCACATCAAAGGTCTTGCCATTGCTCATAAGCTGAATCTTATCGCCAGGTTTAACCACCCCATCCATGACACGCACTTGAAGAATAACTCCACGGTAAGCATCATAAACAGAGTCGAAAATCAAGGCCTTAAGTGGTGCCGTCACATCACCTGTTGGCGCTGGCACTTTTTCTACGATTTGCTCTAGAATTTCTTCGATGCCAATACCAGCCTTAGCAGAAGCCAAAACTGCTTCACTGGCATCCAAACCAATGACATCCTCAATCTCAGTACGCACGCGCTCAGGATCTGCAGCTGGCAGGTCAATTTTATTAATGACTGGCATGATTTCCAAATCATTGTCCAAGGCCAGATAAACGTTGGCAAGGGTTTGGGCCTCAATCCCTTGGGCAGCATCGACGACCAAAATCGCTCCCTCACAGGCAGCTAGCGAACGTGAAACTTCATAGGTGAAGTCTACGTGCCCCGGCGTGTCAATCAAGTGGAAAATATAAGTTTCCCCATCTTTTGCAGTATAATTCAGCTCGATGGCATTCAACTTAATGGTAATCCCACGTTCTCGTTCTAGATCCATGCTGTCCAAAAGTTGAGCTTGCATTTCACGGCTTGAAACGGTCTCAGTCTTTTCCAAAATGCGGTCTGCTAGAGTTGATTTCCCGTGGTCAATATGGGCGATAATAGAGAAGTTACGGATCTTCTCCTGTCGTTTTTTCAATTCTTCTAAGTTCATGATTCTCTTCCTTTCAGGGTATCTATTTATTATAAATTGTTTTTGACATTTTGACAAGACTATACCCTGCTAGGAGTACTAATCTTCAGCAACAAAGCCGTCATTTTCGATAAAGTGGTGTTCTGTCATTCCTTGGTCTGTAAAGACAATCCCATGAAGGACACCACCATAAACAGCTCCTCCATCCATTCCAATCTTGCCATCTTCTGTAGTCCAAAGCTCAGCAGTACCACGCTCTTGCTTTAACAAACCATAAACCGGTGTATGGCCAAAGACAATGATTTTTCCAGTATGATTTTCTGCTTCGTGGAATGGTTTTCTAAGCCAGACTTTCTTGTAATCTGTGGTTTCATGCCAGTCATCTAAGGTTAAATCAATGCCTGCGTGAACAAAGATATACTTGTCTGTCTCTACCACAAACGGCATTTGACGAATAAATTCGACCAAGTCTGCCGCTTCAGTAGCAACACGCTTGGCATCCTCAACTCCATCAACTGGTGCATCCAAGGGACGACCTAGGATAGAGTTAATGGTTGTATCTCCACCATTTCGACGATAGTGGTCATAACTTTCTTCTGGGTCATCTAGCCAAGTCAAAAACATATACTCGTGATTTCCTGACAAACAGATAGCCCCTTGATTATCGACCAAGTCCTTAACCATCTCTAGAACACGGCAACTATCTTCACCACGGTCAATCAAGTCCCCTAGAAAGAGCAACTGGGTCTGACCATTCCATGTTTTGAGAAGGTCTTCCAGCATCCCAGCTTTTCCGTGAACATCTCCAATTACATAATAGTCTGTCATCTTATTTCTCCCTGTTTCTCAACAATTCTCTGGCTTGCGTCAGGGCTGCTTCCGTCACATCATCACCTGCCAACATCTTAGCAACTTCCTCGACTCGCTCTTCAATCGTCAAGAGACGAACAGTCGAAACTGTTGAATGGTCATTACTAATCTTCTCAATAAAGAATTGATAATCCGCAATCGCAATCACTTGTGGCAAGTGGGAGATAGCTAGAACCTGACCATGTTGGCCAATCTTGTGAATCTTCTGTGCAATCGCCTGAGCTACACGGCCTGAAACTCCTGTGTCCACCTCATCAAAGACAATGCTGGTCTTGCCTTCTTTACGTGAAAAGGCAGACTTAATGGCTAGCATGAGACGAGATAATTCCCCACCAGATGCAACCTTAACTAAGGGTTTAAAGTCTTCGCCAGGGTTGGTTGAAATGTAAAACTCAACCATTTCATTTCCCTCACGACTGAATTTTCCCTTGCTAAAACGAACCTGAAACTGGGCTTTTTCCATATAGAGGTCTTGCAGTTCTTGTTTAATCTCTGCTTCTAGCTGCTGAGCCAAGTCATGACGAGCAGAGGCAAGCTGACCTGCCAAATCAATAAGATTGACTTCTAATTTCTTGAGCTCTGCTTCCATGTCCTCAGACGAAAGGTTATTACCTGTCAAAAGATTGTATTCTTCTGTAATTTTGGCAAAATAAAGCAAGACATCATCCACAGTTCCACCATACTTACGAGTAATGGTATGAAGAAGGTCCAAACGATTCTCAACCTGCATGAGGCGATTGCCATCAAAATCAAGGCCCTCAATGATAGCTTCCAAACGCTTGCTAATGTCTTCTAAGACATAGTAGGTCTCAGACAGAGAGCTTGAAATTTCACGGTAGTCAGGGTCATACTCTTCGACACTTTCCATGTCATTCATGGCCGAACGAACATTGGCCAGACTCGAGAACTCTTCATTGTCCAACATGCTGTAGGCATTGGTTAGGGTATCTGCAATATTTTTATGGTTGAGGAGTTTATCTCGTTCTTGGTTGAGAGCCAGATCTTCACCAGCTTGCAAGTTTGCTGCCTCAATTTCTGCCATTTGAAATTCCAACATTTCAATACGAGCCTTGTGTTCCTGTTGGTTTTTCTTAACTTCCAGAACCTGCTTGCGCATTTTTCGATAGGCATCAAAACTCGTCTGGTAGGTTTCTTTCAATTCCCAAAAAGCTGCATCGCCAAATTCATCCAACATCTGGATGTGCAGTTGAGGACGCATTAACTCTTCTTGGTCATGCTGACCATGTATATCCACCAGATGTTGCCCAATAGCACGCAAAACAGACAGATTGACCATCTGGCCATTCACACGGCTGATACTACGACCATTTTGCAAGATTTCTCGACGGATGATAATCTCATCACCCATTTCCAAACCTTGCTCATCAAAAATTTCCTGTAAAAGGCGACTATTCTCAACTGAGAAAAGCCCCTCTATCTCTGCCTTTGGCGCACCATGACGAATAACATCTGTCGTCGCACGAGCTCCCAACATCATATTCATGGCATCAATGATAATCGACTTCCCTGCACCCGTTTCACCAGTCAGGACAGTCATCCCCTTTTCAAAATTGAGGGAAATAGCCTCAATAATGGCAAAGTTTTTTATCGAAATTTCAAGTAACATATAGACCTACCAATTTTTTACTTGTTCAAAGATTTCCTCAGCTAGACTTTCAGTTCTGGCAATGACTAAAATCGAGCTATCATCAGCTAAACAGCTAAAAATCTTATCCGCAAAAGTCTCGGTTAACTGAGCTTTTACAAAAGCTGTATTTCCTGGGATAACTTGGAGATTGATCATCTTGTCCATCAATTCAGCTGACTCAATATTGTCTTCAGCCAGTTGCAAACTTTTCACGATTGATTTTGGCAATTCATAGACATAGGTATTGTCTCTCAAAGGAATTTTGACAATACCTAGCTCTTTGATATCTCGTGATACCGTCGCTTGAGTGGCAGTGATACCTGCTTCTTTCAAATGTTCTACGATTTCTTCTTGTGTACCGATTTGATAATCTGTCACAAATCGTCTAATTTTTTCAAGTCTCTCTTTTTTATTCATTTTTAAATTGACTATGCGCCCTCTCTACTACTTCTTCAATTTCAGCAAGAACCTGGTTGCTTGCTGACTCTTCTTTTTTCAAATACGCTAAAAACTCAATATTTCCATGTCCACCTTGGATCGGAGAAAAGTCCAAACCAAGAACTGAAAATCCTTTCTCTACTGCCATAGCTGTGACAGATTCAAGGACATTCTGATGGACCTTAGCATCTCGAATGATTCCATTTTTTCCAATCTGCTCACGTCCTGCCTCAAACTGGGGCTTAACCAGAGCCACGACCTGACCTTGATCTGCCAAGACACGGTGCAAGGCCGGAAGGATCAAACTGAGAGAAATAAAACTCACATCAATACTGGCAAAGCTCGGTTCCTTTTCGAAATCAGTCTTTTCAGCATAGCGGAAATTGAACTGCTCCATGCTGACAACTCTTGGGTCTTGGCGTAATTTCCAAGCCAACTGATTGGTACCAACATCAACTGCAAAGACTAACTCAGCACCATTCTGCAACATGACATCGGTAAAACCTCCAGTAGAGGCACCGATATCAATCGTTGTAGCTCCTTCCACTGACAAATCAAAGACCTGCAAGGCCTTTTCTAATTTCAAGCCACCACGGCTGACATACTTGAGTTTCTCCCCCTTGAGTTTTAGCTCGGTGTCACCTGGAATTTTCTCTCCTGGCTTGTCAAACCGTTCTCCATTAAGGACTGCTACGACTAGGCCAGCCATGACACCACGCTTGGCCTGCTCTCTCGTTTCAAACAAGCCCTGTTTATAAGCTAGTACATCCACTCTTTCCTTAGCCATTGATTCTCAAACTTTCTACTACTTTCACAATCGATTCTATCTTAAAGGGAACATACTGGGCAATTTCTTCTAATTTGACATTAGCTTGATCCAAAGTCTGGTTACAAAAGGCAATAGCCTCTTTCAAGCCCAACAAAGCAGGATAGGTTGATTTTTCTGCCTGTAGGTCCTTTTGTGGTGTCTTGCCAATTTCCTCAAAACTAGCTGTCACATCCAGTACGTCATCTCGAACTTGAAAAGCAAGCCCAATCAATTCACCTACAGTTTTAAGTTTTGCCTGCATCTCAGGTGCCAATTCAGCTATAATAGCAGCTGCTTGGAAGGGATAGGCTAGTAATTTCCCAGTCTTATTGGCATGAATAGTCTGAAGTTCTTCCAAAGACAAATGCTGATGTTCGCCCTCCATATCCAAAATCTGCCCTGCTACCATGCCTAGACTTCCTGAAGCAAGAGATAAGTTTGCAATCAAGTTTACCTTTATCTGACTTGGCAAATCTGCCTGCGCTATCAAGGCATAAGGATCTAGGAACAAGGCATCTCCTGCCAAAATGGCCATTGCTTCGCCGAATTTCTTATGATTTGTCAAGCGTCCCCGACGGTAATCATCATCATCCATAGCTGGAAGATCATCGTGAATCAAGCTCCCTGTATGAATCATTTCCAAGGCCGCAGCTACCTGCGCGTGAGCAGGTTTGATGGCAATATGCAAGGCTTCCAGAACTTCTAACAAGAGAAAAGGCCGAATACGCTTGCCACCAGCATGAATGGAATAGAGAACAGACTCTCGCAAACTAGAGGCAAACTGCTGGTCTCCATAAAAATCTTCCAAGGCTAACTCGACAAGAGCTAATTTTTCTTGCTTTTTCATTCAAAATCACTTTCTGTTCCGTCTTCTTGCATGACCTTGACCAAGGTCTTTTCAGCCTTGTCCAGCGTAGCTTGGAGCTCTTTTGACAAGACCATACCATTTTGAAAGGCCGCAATCGCATCTTCCAGAGCAATTTCACCATTTTCCAAACTTTGGACAATGGTCTCCAGTTCTGCTAGATTTTCCTCAAATTTCTTTTGTTTTGACATCTTTAACCTCTAATTCTACTCGACCATCTCGCATCAAAAGCGTCACTTGGTCTTTTTTCTTCAAACTCCCAACCGAATCTACAACGGACTCTTCTTTCTTGACAATAGCATAGCCACGCGCCACGATTCGACTGGTATCCAACATCAACAAGGCTTCCGAAAGTCGCTTCACTTCAGCAACCTTAGCATCATAAACCAGCGCCATTTGGCTGCTTAAGAGCTTATCCAACTGACCAAGACGGTCTTGATAACGTTGAATTTTGACAATAGGTGATAATTGCACTAGTTGATGAGTCCTTGCTTGGACGACTTGTTTGTTATCAGAAATCCGTGTTCGCAAACTTTGTTTTAAGCGCAATTGCAGTTGATCCAAGCGTTGCAAATAGCCATCATACAAGCGCTCTGGCTGTCTAAAGATAACAGACTGACTGCATTTTTTCAAAGCTTCTTGTTTCTTAGATAGAACATTTCGGACTGCTGTTGCCATTCGTTTTTCCTGATTTTGCAAATGAGCCAATATATCCAACTTGGTCACAGGTGTTGCTAGTTCAGCAGCAGCTGTTGGTGTCGCAGCCCGTCTATCTGCCACAAAATCCGCCAAGGTCACATCCGTCTCATGCCCCACACTAGAGATAACTGGCAAACGAGATTCAAAAATAGCTCGTACCACAATTTCTTCGTTAAAGGCCCAGAGATCCTCTATGGAACCACCACCACGACCAATAATCAGCAAATCCAAATCGTCTCGTTGATTAGCACGCGCAATATTTCGAGCAATTTCCTCCGCAGAACCTTCACCTTGAACCTTAGTTGGATAAAGTAGAATATCGACACCTGGAAATCGTCTGCTGACGGTCGTGATGATATCTCGAATAACGGCTCCACTGCGACTGGTTACTACACCAATTCTCTTAGAAAATTGGGGCAGAGGTTGCTTGAACCTCTCTTGAAACAGGCCTTCTTCTGCCAATTTTTTCTTGAGTTGTTCAAACTGAATCGCAAGCGCCCCAACCCCATCAGGCTCTGCCTTTTCAATGATAATGGAGTAGCTTCCACTTGGCTCATAGACCTGCACACGCCCAATCACATTGATCTTCATCCCTTCTTCCAGGTCGAAACCTAATTTCTGATAAATTCCAGACCAGATGGTCGCTTGAATAACTGCATGGTCATCTTTTAGGGAGAAATATTGGTGAGTAGGTCGTTTACGAAAATTGGAAACTTGACCAGTTAAATAGACCCGTTCCAAGTAAGGGTCTTTATCGAATTTCATTTTCAGATACTTGGTCAAAGTTGTTACCGATAAATACTTTTCCATCTCCACCTACTATTCATTTTCTTGCTCTTTCATGGGTATTATTATACCAAAAATATGCCTAAAAATCTCCATTTATGTACCATTATGAGGGAAAAATAAAAAAGGAGGCAAGGCCTCCACATCTGATTATTTGCTGTTTCGAGCTTCTTCCAAAATCTTTGCAATCTTGGTCGTCAATAGGTCAATAGCAACTGTATTGCTGACTCCCTCAGGAATGACGATATCAGCATAACGCTTAGTCGGCTCGATAAACTGATGGTACATGGGTTTAACCACACCTAAATACTGGTCAATAACGCTATCAAGACTACGACCACGCTCTTCCATATCGCGCTTGATACGACGAATAATGCGCACATCATCATCCGTATCCACAAAAATCTTGATATCCATCAAATCGCGCAGGCGCTTGTCCTCCAAGACTAAAATCCCCTCAACGATAAAGACATCCTGAGGCTCCTGACGATAGGTCCTGCTACTTCGTGTATGCTCTGTATAGTCATAAGTCGGGATGTCCACCGGACGACCCGCCAACAATTCCTTAATCTGCTCGATCATCAAGTCTGTATCAAAGGCAAAAGGATGGTCATAGTTGGTTTTGACACGCTCTTCAAAGGTCAAATGAGACTGATCCTTGTAGTATGAATCGTGCTCAATCATGGAAATCTTTTCATCAGGAAAATGCGATAAAATGGCTCTTGAAACACTGGTTTTACCACCACCAGAACCACCTGTCACTCCGATAATGATTGGTCTATTTTGCATGCTATCCTCCGTTTTTTTATCCGTCGTCTATTCTATCACATTTTTTGCAAAATTTATAGTCTGATTTGGATAGTCTAGTTGAAGAATTCCATCCCCACACTCCGGTCAGATTAGATAAAAACCTTCCTTGGCTTGTAGAGATTGTCCCGTTTTTCTAGAATGGCTAGCAATTTATCATCTTCAAAAGCAGCTAATTCCTTATCCGACTGTTCTAACTCAATAAAACGACCAAAGCGCACTTCTGTAGCCTCTTCTGGAGTTAGGAAAACTTTGACAAGGTCACCTGTTCCAATCTCTAGAGGATGGAGAAAATCTAATTGCTCATCCTCCACTTTTCTAGCAATTTCTTCCAAGGTAAGAGCATCTTCTAGTTGCAAACCAGCTGCACTAGTTCGAGTCAGATGTGACATATGGGCCGCATAACCAAGTTTTTCTCCCAAGTCAACCGATAAGGTACGAATATAGGTTCCCTTGCTACATTTCACACGAAAAGTAAAACGTGCTAGATTCCCCTCGTAAGAAATCGGACTTGTTCGCTCAAATTGATAAATGGTCACCTGACGTTCTGGACGTTCCACTTCCTGACCAGCACGCGCATACTCATAAAGCTTACGACCATTGACCTTGACAGCCGAATACATAGGTGGAATCTGACTAATAGGTCCTGTCAGACTGGCGATTGCTTCATCAACAAGCTTTTCATCCAAGGGCGATAAAACAGGTGTCTCTGCAACCACTTCCCCACTGGCATCCTCAGTCGTCGTGGAATAACCCAGAGTGATTTCCCCCTCATAGACCTTGCCCTCATCCTGCATGAACTCGACCATGCGTGTCGCCTTGCCCACCGCAATAGGCAAAACACCCACCACATCCGGATCCAAGGTCCCACCATGACCAATTTTCTTAGTTCCCAAAATCTTACGCAGTTTAAAAACCGCATCATGCGAGGTCATGCCCGCTTCTTTTTTTAAGTTGATAATACCGTTCATTTTTGCTTTCTCACTCCCCCTTCAGAGCTTCAAATTTCGCTTTCATGGTTGGATTTTTTCGAGTCAATTTTTTGACCGAAACATCTTCCAATTTATTGTTTGCGAGGCGGAGTTGGTTTTCAGATGTTGTTAGGAACTTTTTAACCTCTTCCATCCGTTTTATGGCCTTGTCGATTTCATCGATTGCCTTACCAAAGTTGGTAGAAGCTGAATTATAGTTCTTGGCAAAAGCTAGTTTAAAGGCATCCAAGTCTTCTTCAAAATGCGTAATGTCTATATTTTGCTCCCGAACCAAGGCCAACTCCTGCTTGTATTTTAGGGAATTTAGCGCCGCATTTCGTAAGAGCCCAATCAACTGGATAAAGAATTGAGGGCGAACCACATACATCTTTTCATACTCGTGGCTGACGTCAACAATCCCTGTGTTAAAGTAATCATTATCGGCTTCAAGCATGGTTACCAAAACCGCATATTCACAGTTCTTCTCCCGACGGTCCTTGTCCAATTCCTTGTAAAAATCTGCATTCTTGTGCTTCTTCTCTGTTCCGTCCGCTTCATTTTTCATCTCAAACATGATGGAAATGATTTCAACACCATTTTCATCACATTCACGGAAGATAAAGTCCCCCTTAGACCCACGCGCTGAAACCTTGTTATCCTTCTCAAAGTAAGCATTTGGAAAGGCAAAACTACGGACCTTGTTAAACTCACTCTCTGCATACTGTTCCAAACTTTCCCCAATCGCTTTTGTAGATTGTTGGGCTTTGAAATTCTTGTAAAATTCGACTTGTTCACTGGCTGCCTTGAGTTGAGCTTCATAGTTTTGTTTAACAGAAGCTAGAGAAAGCTCGTTTTCCTTTTCTTGCAGTAGGAGCTGATTTTTGACCTGATCCCGTTCTTTTTCTAGGTCAGAAAGGGTCTTTTGCAGTTGATTTTCATGCTCCAAACGCAAGGTGGCCAATTGGTTTTCCAAGGCCTGCACTTCCTTGTCCTTAGCCAATAAGGCCTGATGGCTTGTCTGTTCAACCTCTTTCTTGGCCAATTCTTTTTCTGTATCAAAGTTTTGGATTTGACTCTGTAATCGCGCAATTTCTTGGTCTTTTTGAGCTAGTTTGGTCTGTTGTTCATTCATTACCTTTTGCTCAGCCAAGGCAAGTTCCTGCTTCATCCGATCGTGTAGTTCCTTATCAAACTCTGCTGTTCTCACTTGAGACAGAAGTTCGGCATACTGACTTTCATTTACTGTAAAGACTTCCCCACAGTTGGGGCATTTGATTTCGTTCATATCGTTCCTCCTTCTAGACTTCTTTATCCATTATATCATGCCTGAGAGAAAATCAAAAACAGCGAGTCGAAACCCACTGTTTATCTTCTTTTACTTTAAATTTTCTCCAAGGCCAATCGCAAGTCTTCAATCAAATCATCTACATTTTCAAGTCCGATTGACAAGCGGATTTGGTTTGGTGTGACTCCTGCTGCTTCTAGGTCTTTTTCTGACAATTGACCGTGAGTGGTTGTAGCTGGATGGACCACAAGAGATTTAGCATCTGCTACGTTTGCAAGGTCAGAAAAGATTTCTAAATGATCAATTACCTTGCGAGCTTCTGCCTCCCCACCTTTGACATGGAAGGTAAAGATTGAGCCCACACCTTTTGGCAAGTATTTCTCAGCCAAAGCATGGTAAGGACTATCTGCCAATTTTGGATAGTTAACTTTTTCTACCTTAGGATGGTTGACAAGGAAATCAACAATTTTCTCTGCATTTTGCACATGACGTTCGACACGAAGAGAAAGTGTTTCCAGTCCTTGAAGCAAGAGGAAGGCATTAAATGGTGACAAGGCTGCACCTGTATCACGAAGCAATTGGACACGGACAGCGATAATAAAGGCTGCTGCACCCACATCACGAGTATAGCTCAAGTTGTGATAGCTTGGATCCTCGTCAACAAATTGAGGGAATTTCCCTGAAGCCGCCCAGTCAAAACGACCACTATCAACGATCACTCCACCAATAGTCGTACCATGGCCACCGATAAACTTAGTCGCAGAGTGAATGGCAATATCTACACCGTGAGAAAAGACATTAATCAAGTAAGGTGTGGCAAAGGTATTATCCGAAACAAGTGGAATTTGGTACTTATGAGCAATCTCAGCCAATTTTTCCAAGTCAGGTATGTTAATCAAGGGATTCCCCAAGGTTTCAATCAAAACTAGCTTGGTATTGTCTTTGATCGCTGCTTCTACTTCCTCCAAATTATCAACATCGACAAAGGTTGTTGTGATACCATAACGAGGAAGGGTTTCCTTCAAGAGATTGAAGGTTCCACCGTAAATAGTTGAGGCTGCTACTACATGGTCACCAGCGTGGGCAAGTGCCAAAATCGTATAAGTCACTGCGGCCATACCTGATGCTGTTGCAAGAGCTCCAACACCACCTTCAAGGGCAGCGATTCTTTCTTCAAAGGCAGCTGTTGTAGGGTTGGTGATACGAGTATAAATGTTCCCTGGTTTTCTCAAGGCAAAAAGATCTGCACCTTCCTGCGTGTCATCAAAAACAAAAGATGTTGTTTGATAAATCGGCACTGCACGAGACTTGGTAGCTGGATCCACAACTTGACCAGCATGCAGTTGCAAAGTTTCAAATTTAAAATCACGAGTCATAAGGCGACCTCCAAATAGTTTGATTAAAGATATTGTAGCACCTTAAGGTATAGTTTACAAATATCAGTTTTCTATATTTTGATATAGTAAATAACTATTACCTTATTTTAAAAATGAAAAAAGCACGACTCAATCGTGCTCATTTTCTTAATCTACATAAGTATCTTCATTTTTATTGAGGAAGGCATATGGAAGACCCATCAAGAGGCCTCCTCCGATAAAGTTTCCGATGAAGGTTACACCCCAGTGGCGAAGCATATTTCCAATACCGAAGTTGGCAATTGAGTCAGCAGCAACACTGAATTTTACAATCGCGAAAGAAGCAAAGTTCGCAGCAATGTGCTCGTTTGTTAAGAATACAAACATGTAAATCGCTGATAAAACGAGCCAAAGTTTGGCGCCACCATCTTTGACCAAAACAAATGAAAGAATCGCAATATTTACGAAAATATTTGCCAAAATCGCCTCAAGCAAGATTAATTCATTTGAACGGCCTAACTTCATCTCAACAACCCCTGAGATGAAACTATCGTGAGTCAGATGTGCATAGGCTGCTGAGTGGGCAAAGCCCCAACCTGCTATCAAAGCCCCGATAAGGTTGAACAAGGTACAGTAAAGTAAAATCTCAGCTGTTTTTCTCCAAGAGATTTTTTTCAAGAAACTACCAGCAGTCAAGAACATCATGTTTGATGTTACCAACTCGGCATTCAAGAAAACAATGTAGGCCAAGCCCCAAGCAAAGACAAAGGGGAAGAGGAAACGTCCACTACCTGGTGCAATTTTATTAATCAAGTCAGCCCCAACTGCACCAGCAGCTGTACTGAAGGTTAAAAATGCACCTGCGAACATAGAACGAATCGCATACTTAAATTTGCTTTGACTATAAAGACTTTCCTTCTTCTTGCAAGCAAATTCAATCTTTGAGATAAATTCTGAAGAAACCATAATAAACTCCTAAAAATTTTTTACCTGATAATTATATCACAAGCTTTAAAATTAAGGAAGCGTTTTCTGTATTTCATAACAGTTTATTTTGAAACTCAATCTATAAAAAAATCAGTAAAATCTAAGATTTTACTGATTTTATCTTTAATAGCGCTGTTTATATGGTTGATTGAAAGCTGTTAGAATTTCTTCAGGTGTTTGTGAATAATCTTTTGTATCTTTCAAGTCACCTTTTACGATAATACGCTCTGTCGCATCATAGTCTACACATGTTACAAGTGTGATTTCATCAACACCACTACGATCATCAATCTCATCGACGCGATCTGGTGTCACATGCTTCACTTCTCGAATTTCATAGGTATAAACTTTATCCTTATCAGTTAGATAAATTTTCATCCCATTTTTAGCGCGTGCCAGTGGAGAAAAGAGCATTTGACTGGCATTTTCTGCTGTAAAGATGTGGTGGCTCGCAAGTGAATAGTTTCCTTTCCCCATCACTTGGTCACGCTTCATTGTACCAGCTCCATAGAAGAGATTGACATTATCAAGCCCCTTAAAAATAGGCAAGTTAATTTCTACCTCAGGGACAGCAATTCCACCGATAACTGGCAATTTTTGCGAATCCCATTGTGAGGATAAGACAGCTTCTGACGAGATGGCTTTTACGGAATCAAAGTCAAAATTCCCTTCTGTATCTTGATTTTCTTCCAATTTTTCTTTTGATACTTGGCTGACTTGGTATTTATTGGTATTCCAAACCATGAACATATCACGAATTTTTGAATTGAAAATCAAAGCCACTGACAAGAGGATTAAAAACCCTGCCAAGATATTGATTAGTAAATTTTTACGGTTTGTTTTCTTTTTGTTCTTTTTATGAGACATTATGCTTCACCTTCTGTTTCGTTTCCTGTCCCAACTTCTTCTTTTTCTGCCGCTGCAACCGTAGTAAAGGTTACAATTTTAGCATCTTGGTCCAGGCGCATCACTTTAACTCCCATAGTTGAGCGACCTGTTTGTGAAATATTGGCAACGTTGGTTCGAATCATGACACCTGTATCAGTGATAATCATCAAATCTTCATCACCTTTTACAGTCATAAGACCAGCAAGGGAACCATTCTTTTCAGTAATTTTAGCAGTTTGCATCCCTTTACCACCACGACCTTTAGTTGGATATTCGGTCGCAACTGTGCGCTTACCAAATCCTTTTTCAGTGATAATAAGAACCTCGTCCTGATCTGTAATCACACTAGCACCAACAACTGTGTCTCCGTCACGAAGGTTAACACCTTTCACACCAGTGGCGACACGACTCATACCACGAACAGCTGATTGATTAAAGCGAACTGAATAACCAAACTTTGTACCAATGATAATATCCGTGTCCTCTTCTGTCAGCAAGACATTAATCAACTCATCTTCATCTTTAAGATTCAGAGCTTTAAGTCCATTTTGACGAATATTAGCAAATTCCTTAACGCTGGTTCTCTTCACAATACCATGACGAGTTGTGAAGAAAAGATAAGCATCATCGCTACGTTCAGATTCAACATTGATGATGGTCTGAATACTTTCACCTTCATCCAATTTCAAAAGATTGACAATCGGTAATCCCTTGGCTGTACGGCCATACTCAGGAATTTCATAGCCTTTCAGGCGATAAACACGGCCTTTATTTGTAAAGAAGAGTAGGTGATCATGAGTGCTAGTTGACACTAACTCTCGGACAAAATCATCATCCTTAACACCTGTACCTTGAACACCACGACCACCACGTTTTTGAGCGGTGAACTCAGCTTGGTCGAGACGTTTGATGTATCCCTTGTTAGAAAGTGTAATCAAGACATCCGTTTCTTCAATCAAATCCTCATCTTCGAGGCTTAAGACTTCACCGACCATCAATTCCGTACGACGTTGGTCACCAAATTTACGTTTAACTTCATCTAATTCATCTTTAATGATTTGAGAAACACGTTCCGGCTTAGCTAGAATATCTGCTAAATCCGCAATCAGAGCCAAGAGGTCATCATACTCAGACTGAATCTTATCGCGTTCCAAACCTGTCAAACGACGAAGACGCATATCAAGGATGGCCTGACTTTGACGTTCAGAAAGCTTAAACTTACTCATCAACTCAGCTTGTGCTTCCGCATCCGTTTCACTAGCACGGATGATACGAATCACTTCGTCGATATGGTCTAGCGCAATCAAGAGACCTTCTAAGATATGAGCACGCGCTTCTGCTTTTTCCTTATCAAAACGAGTCCGACGAACAACCACTTCTTTTTGGTGCTCGATATAAGCATCCAAAATCTGACGAAGGGACAAAATCTTCGGTACACCATTTTGGATAGCAAGCATATTGAAACCAAAGTTGGTTTGCATCTGGGTCATCTTGAAAAGATTGTTGAGGATAACATTGGCTGAGGCATCGCGCTTAACTTCGATAACAAATCGAACCCCTTCGCGGTTTGACTCATCACGTACCGCCGTAATACCTTCGATTCGTTTTTCCTGAACCAAACGAACAATATGCTCATGCACCTTTGTTTTATTGACCATATAAGGAAATTCTGTTACAACAATACGCTCACGGCCAGTCTTAGTTTCTTCAATTTCAGTACGTGAACGAAGGACAATAGAACCTTTACCTGTTTCATAAGCCTTATGAATACCTGATTTCCCCATAACAAGAGCACCAGTTGGAAAATCTGGTCCAGGTAAGACTTCCATCAAGTCCTTAGTGGTCACTTCAGGATTGTCCATAACCAACTTCACCGCATCAATGGTTTCTCCCAAGTTGTGAGGCGGAATATTGGTTGCCATCCCAACCGCAATACCAGTTGCTCCATTAACTAAAAGATTTGGAAAGCGTGCTGGCAAGACCAAGGGTTCACGTTCATTGGCATCATAGTTATCAACGAAATCAACTGTATTTTTGTTAATATCACGAAGCATTTCCAGAGCAATCTTGCTCATACGTGCCTCAGTGTAACGCTGGGCGGCAGCACCATCACCATCCATGGAACCAAAGTTCCCATGACCATCTACAAGCATGTAACGGTAACTCCACCATTGAGCCATACGGACCATGGCTTCATAGATAGAGGAATCCCCGTGTGGGTGATATTTACCCATGACATCCCCAGTAATACGAGCAGATTTTTTATGTGGTTTGTCTGGAGTAACACCCAATTCATTCATTCCATAGAGAATCCGACGGTGAACAGGTTTCAAGCCATCTCGAACATCAGGAAGGGCTCGCGCTACGATAACACTCATGGCGTAGTCGATAAAGCTCGTCTTCATCTCCTTTGTCAGATTGACATTCACTAAATTTCTATCCTGCATTAATAAATGCCTCATTTCACTATTAGTAATTAACTATATTATACCATAATGTCCGCTATATTTCAGGTATCTAAAATCACTAAAACGTTTACATCAAGAACTGAAATGCATATCCGTGACAAAGCTTTTCAAAAGTGATAAAATTGAAATAACTGGGGAAATCCCTGAATAAAATTAAGGAGATGTTTAGAATAATGACTTCAACTAAACAACACAAAAAAGTTATCCTTGTCGGTGATGGTGCTGTAGGTTCTTCTTACGCTTTTGCACTTGTTAACCAAGGAATTGCACAAGAGCTTGGAATTATCGAAATTCCACAATTGCATGAAAAAGCTGTTGGTGACGCGCTTGACCTTAGTCACGCCCTTGCCTTCACTTCACCTAAAAAAATCTATGCAGCTCAATACTCTGACTGTGCAGACGCTGACCTTGTTGTGATCACTGCAGGTGCGCCTCAAAAACCAGGTGAAACTCGTCTTGACCTTGTAGGTAAAAACCTTGCTATCAACAAATCAATCGTAACTCAAGTTGTTGAATCAGGTTTCAAAGGTATCTTCCTTGTTGCTGCTAACCCAGTTGACATCTTGACTTACTCAACTTGGAAATTCTCTGGATTCCCTAAAGAACGCGTTATCGGTTCAGGTACTTCACTTGACTCAGCTCGTTTCCGTCAAGCACTTGCTGAAAAACTTGATGTTGATGCTCGTTCAGTGCACGCCTACATTATGGGTGAACACGGTGACTCTGAGTTCGCTGTTTGGTCACACGCTAACATCGCTGGTGTAAACCTTGAAGAATTCCTTAAAGACACTCAAAATGTTCAAGAAGCTGAATTGATTGAATTGTTCGAAGGTGTTCGTGATGCAGCCTACACAATCATCAACAAAAAAGGTGCAACATACTACGGTATCGCAGTAGCCCTTGCTCGTATCACTAAAGCAATCCTTGACGACGAAAACGCAGTACTTCCACTTTCAGTATTCCAAGAAGGTCAATACGGAGTTAAAAACGTCTTTATCGGTCAACCAGCTGTTGTTGGTGCACATGGTATTGTTCGTCCAGTAAATATTCCATTGAACGACGCAGAAACTCAAAAAATGCAAGCATCTGCTAAAGAATTACAAGCTATTATTGACGAAGCATGGAAAAACCCAGAATTCCAAGCTGCTTCTAAAAACTAATTTAGATAGTAATAACTCCTTGAGTCATCAGGGAGTTATTTTTTATCTCTATCTTAACTAAACATTTTATGAAGTTTACGTAAAAAACAACATAACTTTAAAAGCTATCATGTCACAGTTTGGGCATAAATACGAAAACTACCAATTAGATCTATCCTCACGTTACAAAAAGTCTGTAGCAAGCAGTATTTGACGCACTTGATACCGTCGCATTAAATCGAAAGTAAAAAATTTTGCCCCATTTGTGCTCCATTGACAAAAAAAGAGCCCATCATACAGACTAGAAAGCTTGATATGATAGGCTTTTTAATGTTAGATTAACGTACTGTACGGATACGCATTGTGTTTGTACGAACAGCTTCTCCAAGTGGTACACCAGCTACGATAACGATATCGTCACCAGATTTTACAAGACCTGCTTCAACTGCTTTACGTTCAGCAATTTCGAACATATCGTCAGTTGATGATGGAGCATCTGTCAACATTGGGATAACACCCCAGTTCAACATCAATCCACGTTCTGTCAATTCGTCGAATGTCAATGCCAAGATGTCAGCATTTGGACGGTATTTAGAAATCAAACGTGCAGTGTGACCTGTCTTAGTAAGAGTTACAACCAATTTGATATCCATTGAGTTAGTAGCATCTTTAACAGCTGAAGCCATTACTTCTGTCTTAGAGTTACGTTCAAATGAATCTGAGTTCAAACGACCGTATTCGTTAAGAAGAGTTTGAGCGTTCTTGTCGATTGTAGCCATTGTAGTTACTGACTCAAGTGGGTATTTACCATTTGCAGACTCACCTGAAAGCATTGTTGCGTCAGTTCCGTCGATAACAGCGTTGAATACGTCTGATACTTCTGAACGAGTTGCACGTGGTTTTTCAGTCATTGTTTCAAGCATGTTTGTTGCAGTGATAACAACTTTACCTGCAGCGTTCACTTTAGTGATGATCATTTTTTGGTAAACTGGAACCATTTCGAATGGAACTTCGATACCCATGTCACCACGAGCGATCATGATACCATCAGCAGCTTCGATGATTTCATCCAAGTTGTCGATACCTTGTTGGTTTTCGATTTTAGCGAACAATTGAACATGTCCATTTCCAGTTTCTTCACAGATTGCACGAACTTCGTTCACATCTTTTGCAGTACGTACGAATGAAATCGCGATGAAGTTGATACCTTGTTCAAGGCCGAAACGGATATCGTCGTTATCACGTTCAGCAAGTGCTGGGAAAGGAATTTTAGTGTTAGGGATGTTAACACCTTTTTGTTTAGCAATTACGCCATCGTTTTCAACTTCAACTTCAAATTCACGAGTTGCATCATCTTTAGCAACCACACGAAGACCAAGTTTACCATCGTCAACCAAAACTTGACGACCAACTTCAACATCATCATAGATATCAAGAGCACCAGCAACGTTCAATGCAATCACATCACGAGTTGATTTGATTCCTTGTTTAGTTGCAACACGGATTTTCTCACCAGTTTTGTATGAATACTCTTTAGCTTCACCTTCGAACAATTCTGTACGGATTTCTGGTCCTTTTGTATCAAGAAGGAAACCAACTTTTTTACCTGCAAGTTGTTCTGCAAGTTTAACAGTTGCCATACGCTCACCTTGTTCTTGGTGGTCACCGTGTGAGAAGTTGAAACGGAATGTGTTAGCACCAGCTTCAATCAATTTAGCAATGTTTTTAGCTGAAGCTTCAACATCAAGTTTTTCGCCCCAGTATCCGTCATCACCGAATTTTTTACCACCACGGATTTCTACCGCAGGTCCCAAAGTTGCAACGATTTTTACACGTTTGTTCATGATTTTTGTGACTCCTTTATATATATGACCTTTTTGGTCTTATTAACTAAATTATAAATTATGACAAGCTCTTATTCAAGCTAGATAGCTCAAGGTCAGCCTTGTGTGGGTTGTTAACCACAATCTTACCATCTGCAGTAAGGCTAAACAATGCTCCTTCTTCTGCAGTTCCAAGAATTGGGTTTTCAACCATTTTCTCGTTACGGATACCAACCGCAACACCACCGATACCTTCTTTAAGAAGTTTAACAGCATGTGCACCCATACGTGATGCCAAAACACGGTCACGCGCAGTTGGAGAACCACCACGTTGAATATGTCCAAGTTCTGTCACACGAAGGTCACTTGTGTCTCCAGCTTCTTTTAGTTTTTGACCAAATTCAGCCGCTGACATCACACCTTCAGCCAAGACGATGATATTGTGTTTTTTACCACACTCATAACCACATTTAATGCTTTCTACGATATCTTCAATCTTGAAGCCTTCTTCAGGAATGATGATTTCATCAGCACCAGTTGCGATACCTGCCCAAAGAGCGATATCACCTGCGTTACGTCCCATAACTTCGATAACAAAAGTACGACGGTGACTTGATGACGTATCACGAATCTTATCGATAGCGTCCATAGCAGTCGTAACCGCTGTATCAAAACCGATTGTGAAGTCAGTACCAACGATATCGTTATCGATTGTACCTGGAAGACCGATAGCTGGGAAGCCATGTTCAGTCAAACGCATAGCACCGTGGTAAGATCCGTCACCACCGATAACAACTACACCTTCGATTCCGTGTTTTTTCAATTGCTCAATCCCTTTAAGTTGCCCTTCAAGTTGAGCGAACTCTGGATAACGAGCTGAGTGAAGGAAAGTACCACCACGAGAAATGATGTCTCCTACTGAAGCTGCATCTAGGGGATGAATTTCACCAGCAACCATACCAGCATATCCATCATAGATACCAAATACTTCCATTCCTTCTGAAATTGCTTGACGAACAACTGCGCGGATGGCAGCGTTCATACCAGGGGCGTCTCCACCACTAGTCAAAACAGCAATACGTTTCATATTGGTTATGCTCCTTTTTCTTTTAACATTCTTACTGATTATACCACATTTACGTTGAAAATTCTTCTATTTTCCGTAATTTTAGCGATAAATCGTTTTCATAACTATTCCATTCAATTTCGCTTCTAATTCAGTGGATTTAGCTACAAAATGATGGGGAGAAACAATTGTTCTCTGTTCCTCTTCATACCTTATGATGACTGGGATTGGGCCTTTATACTGGTCTAAAATACGTGACATCTCTTGATCCGAGTCATGATTTTTTACCTGTATCCAAAAGCGTTCAGCAACTGCTTCTCTTATTTCTTGTGCAATCATTTGCAGACGACCGTCACGTGACTGGACTTTCCCTTTGATATAGTAGAAGGCTCCTTCTCTTACTTCCTGTCCAACCTGTCGATATAAATCTGAAAAGAGGGTAACATCCAATTTTTTCTTACTGTCATCTACCTGTAAGAAAGCCATATTTTCACCCTTTTTGGTACGAATTACTTTTATCTTCTGAACTTCAACCAAGATAATAGCATAGCTATTTTCTGATAAATTACTAATAGGAGTAATCGGATAAATAGCCTTACTTGCAATAGCTTGTAGAGGATGTTTGCTCACTCCTACTCCTAGAAGCTCTTGTTCCATGTAGAATTTTTCTTGCTCCGACCAGTCATCCGAATCTTGCCAACTATAGATGGTCTCTCCAAATAAGCTTCCCAATACTTTCACAAATTCAAATAGATTAGCTAAATTATTGAATACTTTTTTACGATTCTTTTCAAAGGAATCGAAAAGACCAACTTTTACCAAAGGTTCTAGCAGAGGAAGTTTCAGATAATTCTCAGGTAATTTAGCTACAAAATCTTCAATGTTAGAATAGGGTCTATTTTCAATGATCCAAAGCGCCAAATCTTTGCTGACTCCCTTAATCGATTTTAATCCTAGATAGATAGACTTGTTGGCAATTTTATCGTGATAGGGAATAGTATTAATGGACAGAGGGGCTACTTCAAAACCTGCTTCTAAGGCATCTGTTAAGTAATCACTGTTGGCAGAATTCAACATGACCTGATAAAAAATGGCTGGATAATGTGTTTTAAAATAAGCCAACTGGAAGGCCAAGGCTGAGTAGGCATAGGCGTGTGACCTGTTAAAACCATAGCCTGCAAACTTCTCCATAACATCAAAGACCTGCTCCGCTTTTTCCGCAGTATGACCAGCTTCTATGGAGCCTTGAATAAAGGAAGCCCTCATCTCATGCATAGCAAAGGCATCCTTTTTCCCCATAGCTCGACGCAAAATATCGGCCTTCCCAAGACTAAATCCAGCAAATCGCTGAGCAACCTGCATAACCTGCTCCTGATAGAGCATAATGCCGTAGGTTGGAGCCAAAATATCCTCCAGCACTGGATCCAGAACCGTCACTTCTTCTTGCTCATGCTTTCTAGCTACAAAATTATTGATATAATCACTAGCACCTGGTCGATTTAGGGAAGTAGTTGCTACGACATCTTCAAAACAGACTGGCTGCACACGCTTGAGCAGGCGAATAGCACCAGGTTGTTCAAATTGAAAGATACCTTTTGTATTACCAGAGGAAAATAAAGCTAGGGTGTCGTTGTCTTCTAAATCGATTTCTTCAATTTTAAGGTGAATACCTTCTGATTCAGCAAGCAACTCTTGCATCTTCTGGACAAAGGTCAAATTTCTTAATCCCAGGAAATCCATCTTCAAAAGTCCACTTGCTTCAACTCCATGAGCATCATACTGAGTCAGCGGAATTTCGTCACCATACTTTAGAGGGATGTAATTGGTCAAATCTTGGTCACTGATTACAACACCAGCCGCATGGACAGAGGTTTGTCTTGGATAGCCCTCAATCTTGCAAGCAATCTCAAAGGCTTTTTGGTATTCTAACTTACTATTAATTTGCTGACGAAACTGCAGATTGCCCTCATAGGCTGACTTAAGATTGTCCCGAAAACTGATTTTCTTAGTAATTGCAGATAATTCATACTCGGGCACACCAAAGCGTTTCAATACATCTCGAAGAGCTTGCTTAGCCCCAAAGGTAGAAAAAGTAACGATTTGAGCAGCATGTTTACTGCCATATTTATTGCCAACATACCTGATAAAATCTGGACGATAAATATCAGGAATATCAATATCAATATCAGGCATAGTATAGCGTTCACGATTGAGGAAACGTTCAAAAATCAGATTTTTCTCTACTGGGTCAATCCCTGTAATGTCTAGAGCATAGGAAACCAAGCTACCAACTGCGGAACCTCGTCCCATTCCCATATAATAGCCATTCGAACGTCCAAAACGCAATAAATCCCAAACAACCAAGAAATAATCATCAAAGCCCATATCATGTATAACAGCCAATTCTTGGTCTAGACGGTCTTGATATTCTTTACCAGTTAACCTCTTCTGAGAAAGCCCCAATTCAGCACGTTCTCTCAACTCTTCTACTGCTGGTCTAGCTGGATTAAAACGAGGCAGTTTCAGACTAGTATCCAAGTTATAAGAGATACCTGAAATCAGCTTTTCTAAGTTTTCCAAGGCTTGAGGAAAACGTTCTTGGAATAGTTTTTCTAAAGAACTTGCTGATATAAAAACATCTTGTCTCGAACGCAAGGGAACTTCTCTGAGTGGTAGATTTTCTTTAATCGCTGTTAATACTTGAAGAACTTCTCTATCCTTACTTTCAAATGTATTGACCCGATACAATGGCAAAATAGGATGGTGAAATTCGCTAGCTAGTGTTTCTGGGTAAACCCCTATATAGTAATCACAGCCTAGATTTAACAACTCAAGTTCTTCAAAATAAGGCACAATTACCGCAATATCCTCTAGATACTGAGATAGAACTGACCAACTTTTCTCCCCCTGCATCTTGGCTGTTGAAAGCTTCATCAACTGCTGATAGCCCACACTAGATAAAGCTAAAAAGCGCAGATTCACATCCTTATCATATACAAGCACATTCATTTCAAGCCCTAACAAAGGATGAATGCCGTATTTTTTTGTAACCTCTAGAAAGTCGAAAGCCCCATAAAGATTGTCAATATCCATCATAGCCAGATGAGTGTAGCCATAGTCTTTTGCTACTCTCACATACTTGTCGATTGAAATGACACTCTCCATAAAACTATAGACTGTTTTTGTATCTAGTTGTGCGATCAATTTACACTTCTCCTCTATCGTTCTCACTATATTATACCATTTTCAAAAAGAGAAAGAAAAGAACCTGAGATAGTAAATCTCAAGTTCTTTCTGTATTTGATTGCAATTCAGCATTTAATATAGAGCAAAATGATTATTCTTCATCTTCTCTTTTCTTACGAGCAATCAATCCAAATCCACTTAGGGCTCCTAGAAGTCCGAGTGCTGCAAGGCTAGCGTGATCTTCTGTACCTGTATTTGGAAGTTCACGTTGACCATCCATGTATTGAGGTGTAGAAGGCGCTGCTGGTTGAGCTGGAGTTGCTGGAGTACCATTATTATTTCCGTTGTTATCTCCATTATCTGCAGGCGTTACAGGTTGTGGAGTTTCTGGTTCTGGCTCAGGTTTTGGTTCCGGCTTAGGCTCTGGTTTAGGAGCTGGAGCTGGTGTTGGACCTGGGTATGGAGTTGGATTTGGTGTAGGATCCTTAGGAACGTAGTTGATTGGTGTATCTTGCGTTGGATCACCAGGTACCTCTGGTACTTCATATCCTTTCGTTGGATCATTTGGATCAACTGGTTTCAATGGATTTCCATTTGGATCTACTGGAATGAATCCTGGTACATAAGGTACTTTAGGTTTGTCAGTTCCTGGTTTAGTTGGATCTTTCGGATCGTTTGGATATGTGATTGGATTTGTTGGTGTTCCTGGAATATTTGGAATCCATGAACCTAACTTATCGTAAATCACTGTTTCATTGATATCCTTGATTGTATCAGGAGTTACTTTTACATCTTTAGTTGATGATTCTAGATCACCAGCTTTAGCGATGTATCCTTTCACAACTGGTACTTGGTAACCGTTGAAGATGTCATCGTTACGATCTGTTGTCCATTCACCATAAGTGATTTCACCAGTTACTAAGTTAACCTTAGCTTCACGAGTGAACTTGATAGTTTCTGTACGAGTTTCAGAAACTTCTTTTCCGTCGCGATCTACATACTTAATCGTACGTGTAGCTGATTTCTCAGTTACAAGATCTTTCACAGTATTTGGCCATACTGGGCTGTTTGGATCTTCAGGGAATACTGGTTTACCTGGTTCTGGTGTAGATGGTGTCACAGGTGTTCCATCTGGATTCTTCGGTAAGTTTGGATCAGTTGGATCTACTGGTTTACCTGGTGTAACTGGAATAATTCTTTCAGCTACTGTTACAGTGAAGATTTGATCTACAGATTTATCTTTATCAAATACTCTGTCTGTATCTTTAGATGGGAACTCGTTCTTAACGACTCTGTATCCAGCTTTTTCAAGTTTTTCAATAGTCTTAGTTACTTCATCAACTTTAGACTTAGTGAAGTTAGCTCCTGAATCACCTTCATCAATTACTGGAGTTGATACTACTTTACCTTTTTCATCTACGAAGTTAGTGATAGCTTTTTGTTTATCAGTTACGTAAGTGATTCGCGTATCAGTTCCTGGATCTGTTGGTACTGGTGGTACTTCATATCCTTTAGTTGGATCGTTTGGATCTACTGGTGTTAATGGAACTAGTGGGT
Organism: Streptococcus mitis; assembly: GCF_946188375.1. GTDB lineage: Bacteria > Bacillota > Bacilli > Lactobacillales > Streptococcaceae > Streptococcus > Streptococcus mitis_CX. The sequence goes on along the minus strand of NZ_CAMHUS010000001.1, from coordinate 101,665 downwards.
TATCCGGACTAATTGGTTTAGTTGGATCTTTTGGCACCACCGGTGTAGTTCCTGGGATATAAGGCACTTTAGGTTTATCAGTTCCAGGTTTAGTTGGATCTTTTGGATCGTTTGGATACGTAACCGGAGGAACTGGTGTAGAACCTTCTGGTACTTTTGGAATCCATGAACCAAGTTTAGTGTAGACAACTTCGATATTTTCATCTTTAGAGTCTGCAGTTAATCCTGTTGTAGCTGCTACTTCTTTTTGTTTGGCATCTTTCAGGATGTAGCCTTTAACGACTGGTGATTCAACTTTATCGAATGTTGTATCTCCATCTTTAGCTGTCCAGTTACCGTATGTGATCTCATCTGTTACAGAGTTAATCTTAGCTTCACGAGTGAATGTAACTTTATCTGTTACTTTCTTAGCCACTTCCTCACCTTTTTCGTTAACGTATGTGATTGTACGGTTCACGTGGCGAGTTGTATCAATCTTCTTGATTAGATCTTCAGTCCATTTTGGTCCATCAGGGTTCTTAGGATCGATTGGTTCACCTGGTTTTGGTTTATTTGGATCATTTGGATTTTCTGGATCTACTGGTTTGATTGGCTCAACGTGTGGTTTAACTGTAACTACGAAGCTTTGATCTACTTTCGTATCTTTATCGTAGTTCTTATCTGTAGCAGTTGTGAATCCGTCACTCACTAAGTCATATCCTAGAGCTTTCAATTCAGCAAGTTTAGCTACTGTACTGTAGTCGATTGGTTCTCCAGATTTACCTTCTAGGTTATCTGTGTGAAGTACTGTTCCAGTTCCTTCTACCACATAAGTTACTTTTGCTTTCTGAGTATCTTTCTCATAAGTGATTTCAGTATCTTCTGTTGGGGTTTCAGGTGTTGGTGGAACATATCCTTTACTTGGATCGTTTGGATCTACTGGTTTCAGTGGGTTTCCATTTGGATCTTTTGGTGTAGTTCCTGGTACGTAAGGAACGATTGGTCTATCGTTTCCTGGTTTAGTTGGATCGTTCGGATCATTTGGATATGGAAGTGGATCAATTGGTGTTTCACCTTCTGGTACTTTCGGTACCCATGAACCAAGTTTAGTGTAAACTACTTCGATGTTTTCATCTTTAGAGTCTGCAGTTAATCCTGTTGTAGCTGCTACTTCTTTTTGTTTGGCATCTTTCAGGATGTATCCGTTAACGACTGGTGATTCAACTTTATCGAATGTTGTATCTCCATCTTTAGCTGTCCAGTTACCGTAAGTGATTTCACCTGTTACTGAATTGATCTTAGCTTCACGATTGAATGTAACTTTATCAGTTACTTTCTTAGCTACTTCCTCACCTTTTTCGTTAACATACTTAATTGTACGGTTCACATGGCGAGTTGTATCAATCTTCTTGATTAGATCTTCAGTCCATTTTGGTCCATCAGGGTTCTTAGGATCGATTGGATCACCCGGTTTTGGTTTATTTGGATCATTTGGATTTTCTGGATCTACTGGTTTGATTGGCTCAACGTGTGGTTTAACTGTTACTACAAAGCTTTGATCAACTTTTGTATCTTTATCGTAGTTCTTATCTGTAGCTGTTGTGAATCCGTCACTTACTAGGTCATATCCTAGAGCTTTCAATTCAGCAAGTTTAGCTACTGTACTGTACTCGATTGGTTCTCCAGATTTACCTTCTAGGTTATCTGTGTGAAGTACTGTTCCTGTTCCTTCTACCACATAAGTTACTTTCGCTTTTTGAGTATCTTTCTCATAAGTGATTTGCGTATCTTCTGTTGGATTTTCAGGTGTTGGTGGAACATATCCTTTACTTGGATCGTTTGGATCTACTGGTTTCAGTGGATTTCCATTTGGATCTTTTGGAGTTGTTCCTGGAACGTGAGGAATCACTGTTGTTGGTGTTCCTGGTCTAGTTGGATCTGTTGGATCGTTTGGATATTGAGGTTTCTCAACTTTTGGAACTTCGAATCCTTCTGGTACTTTTGGTACATATTTACCTAGTGGTGTGTAAACAACATTTACTACAGAATCAGCTGCATCGTGAGCTACGTTCTCTACTTTTTCAGCTGCTTTAATATCCGCAACGTATCCGTCGATAACTGGTGATGTTACTTCAGCTAATGTTTGAGGTTCAGTCCAATCAGAAGTATAAGTGATTTCACCTGTTACTTTGTTTAAATCACCTTTACGAGAGTAACGAAGTTTTTGTTCTACAGTAGCTGCAGCTTCTTGACCACGTTTAGCTTCTTCTACTTTATCAGTATTAGCGTATCTGTAGTTGATTGTACGATTTACTTCATCTAGTAATCCAAGTTGTTCGTAAGTACGTTGTTTTGGATCTCCCGGTACTTTGTCTCCTGGTTTTGGAGTAACATTAGGATTATTTGGATCTAGCGGTTTATCTGGATCGATTGGAGTAATTCCTTCTTTAACGATTACGTAGTAAACTTGGCTAATTCCTTTATCACCTTTATCGTCTTTGTCATCGAATGTACGGTTTTCCTCAGCGTAGAATGCTACACGTTCTGCTGTATAAGCTGGATCAGTTGGTTCAACAACTTCATAACCTTTAGCTTCTAACTCAGCTTTAACGTTATCAACATTTGTTGTCTTGATTGCTTTACCTGTGTCTCCTGCTTCCGCAACTGATACGTGAACTGCAGTTCCATCAGCTTTAATGAAGTGAACTAGAGCTACTTGAGAACCATCCTTAACATACGTGATTGTAGTGTTTTGAGTTGGATCTTCCGGTACTTTTGGTACTTCATATCCTTTCGTTGGATCGTTAGGATCTTTCGGAGTTAATGGTTTACCGTTTGGTCCTACAGGTGTTGTTCCAGGGATGTATGGTACTACTGGAGTTTCAGCAGGTGTCCCTGGTTTTGTAGGATCGTTTGGATCATTTGGATATGGTTTTGGAGTTAAGTCAGTGTTCGCTGGAGGTGTTACTCCTTCAGGAATTACTGGTACATATGAACCAAGTTTACGGTAGATAATTGTTTCTTCACTATCTTTATCTGTAGCTTTAACATTTTCACGAGCTGTAGATTTAGCGGCTGAAGCTACATATCCAGGTTTATCTGGAGTTGTTATAGAATCGATTGTTGTATCGTCACCTTTAGCTTTCCAATCACTAAAGTTAGAGATTGCTCCAGTTACTGGATCTAAGTCAGCTGTACGAGTGAATGTTAATGTTTGGACATTATCAGGGATACCTGCATCTGATCCGTCAGCTAGTTTGTAGTGAACTGTGTGCGTTACTTCTTCGATTAATCCTAATTCTTTGTACGTACGACCTTTTGGATCGTTTGGTACTTTGTCTTCAGGTTTTGGAGTAACAGCTGGAGTATTTGGATCTGCTGGTTTAGAAGGATCTAATGTTACTGGTTTTGTAGTATAAACTACTGTTTCATTAATGTCTTCAGCAGTTGCTGTTACTTCTGATGCTGGTACAGTCACTTTATTTGGAGTGTAATTCTTAATTTCTGGTGAAGTTACTTCTTCAAATGTTTGAGCTGGTGACCAGTCTCCGAATGTAATCTTACCAGTTACTGGGTTAATTGTTGCTGAACGTTTGAACTCTTTCGTTTCTTCTACTGAATCAGCAGCCTTCTTACCGTCTGCATATACATAGTTGATTGTACGTTTAACTTCTTCTTTACGTCCATCTTCTAACTCTTTGATTAACTCTGGAGTCCATTTTGGTCCTGTTGGATTATTTGGATCAATTGGTTTATCTGGAGTTGGTGCTGGATCATTTGGATTTACAGTTACTGGTTTAATCGCTACAAGGACTTTGTATTCTTGGTTAGTCTTAGAGTCTGCATCAAACTTACCATTTTCTGGGTAGTTGTTTTCAACAACTGTATATCCTTTAGCTTTCAGAGCTTCGATTGTAGCTGTTACTTCTGTACCTTTCGTAAATGCTTTTCCTGTATCTCCAGTATCAACGATTGATTGAGCCACTCCACCTTTTTCAGTCTTATCCGTTTCACTGTTTACTTCAATGAAATGAACAACCGCTACTTGAGAACCATCTTTCGTATAAACAATTGTTGTATCCTCAGTTGGATTTGTTGGTGTTGGTGGGTTATAACCTTTCGTTGGATCGTTAGGATCTTTTTGAGTTAATGGTTGTCCATCTGGTCCTACTGGTGTTGTTCCTGGAACATATGGAATCGTTGTTGTTGGTGTTCCTGGTTTTGTAGGGTCATCTGGATTGTTTGGATATTGTGGATTTTCAATTGTCGGAGGAGTGAATCCTTCTGGAACAACTGGTACAAATTTACCTAAATCTTTATAGATAACTTTTTCAATAATATCTTTATCCGTTGCATTAACACCCGTTACATCTTGCTTAGATGACTCAACATCTCCTGTAGCTACGTATCCAGTTTTAACTGGTACTACAGCTTTACCTTCAAGAGTTGTATCGTTATCTTTAGCAGTCCATTCACTATAAGTAATTTCACCTGTAACTCCATTTACTGATGCTGTACGTGTGAAGCTTACTGTAGTTTCATGTTTAGGTTCTGCATCAGTTCCACGTTTAGAAGTATCTGCTACATCATCTGCATAAGTATACGTAATTGTACGTTTTACTTCTTCTGCCAGTTTAAGATCTTTATATTTTGGTCCATTTGGATTTTTTGGATCTACTGGTTTTTCAGGATCGAAGTTTGGATCTTTTGGATCAATTGTAATTTGTTTTGTTTTGTAAACTACAACTTCTTCATAATCAGCAGCATCTGCCGTCACAGTTTTCGCTGGTACGTCACTTACTGTTGGATTACTTACTAATGCTGAAGTGTATCCGTCAATTGTAGGAGTTATTACAGCTTCAAATCCATCAGTTGTCTTAGGTGTCCATGCTCCATATTCAACTTCTCCTGTCACAAGGTTAACTTTAGCTGTTCTAGTAAATTCAAGCGTTTGAACTTTCTTAGCTACAACATCTGTTCCAAGTTTGCCATCTTCTACTGGAGTTGCATTTTCATATACATACTTGATTGTACGTGTTACAGATTCAGTTGTCTTCAAGTCTTTAACAGATTCTGGCCATTTTGGTCCATCTGGTTTTGTTGGATCTACTGGTTGACCTGGTTCTGGTTTCACATAACCTGGAGTTGTTGGATCAGTTGGAATATCTTTAACAATCGGTTTGAATGTTACTGTATACTCTTGGTTTGTTGATGCATCAGCGTCAAATACTTTTTCAGCATCTGTTGATGGATAATCTTTTTCACCTGCATTTACATTAGCTACTTTTTCATATCCACGAGCTAAGATCTTATTGATTGCCGCAGTAACATCCGCATCTTTCGTAAAGGCTTTACCTGTATCTCCTGTATCGACTACTGATGGTTCTAATCCTTTACCAGTTGTATCTACAAATTTCGTTACAGCTACTTGAGAACCATCTTTCGTATAAACGATTGTTGTATCCCCTGTTGGTGTTGTTGGAGCTGGTGGTAAGTATCCTTCTTCTTTATTAGCAGGGTTTTTCGGTGTCAACGGTTGTCCATCTGGTCCTACTGGTGTTGTTCCTGGAACATATGGAATCGTTGTTGTAGTTGTTGGATCACCTGGTTTAGATGGATCATCTGAGTTTGGATATTGTGGATTTTGAATTGTAGGAGGAGTGAATCCTTCTGGTACAACTGGTACATATTTACCTAGTGCTTTATACACTACTTTTTCCGTAATATCTTTATCTTCTGCTTTAACTGATGTTACATCTTTCTTAGATGAATCTACATCGCCTGTCGCTACATAACCTGCTACTTTAGGAAGTTCTGCTTTTCCTTCTAATGTAGTGTCATTATCTTTAGCTTCCCATTCTCCGTATGTGATTTCTCCTGTTACTGGGTTCACTTGAGCTACACGAGTATAGTTCACTTTTGTAGTGAATGGATCAGCTACATTCGTTCCAGCTTTATTGCCATCTTTTTCAGCTTGGTTCAATTCACTTGCTTCTGTTGAGTAAGTGTACGAAATTGTACGTGTTACTTCTTCAGTATTTTTCAATTTCGCAAGTAATTCGTCAGTCCATTTTGGTCCATTTGGATCATTTGGATTAATTGGCTCATCTTTCTTAGGTTCTTTATAACCTGGAGCTTTGGGATCAACAGTGATTAGTTTAGTTTTGTATACTACTACTTCTTCGAAGTCTTTATCTGTAGCCGCAACAGTTTTCTCTGGTACATCAGCTGTTGTTGGAGTTACACCTGCAACTGCCGCTGTGTATTTCTCTAATACTGGAGATGTTACTGCTTCGAATTTTTGGTTCGCTGACCAATCTCCGTATGTGATTTCTCCTGTCGCAACATTAATCTTACCAGGACGAGTAAATTTAAGTGTTTTAACTTTCTTGTCAGCTACACTTGTTAGATTAGATTCTGCTACTGGAGTACCGTCTTCGTATACATACTTAATTGTACGTGTTACTTCTTCTTGTACTTTTACAGCGTTGATTAATGCTTCAGTCCATTTTGGTCCATCTGGATTACTTGGATCGAGTGGTGTTACACCTGGAGTTGGTTTTGGATTATCGTTACTTGCTGGTTTTGTTGGATCAAATGATGGAATATCTACTACTTTAGCTTTGAATTTCACCACATATTCTTGATCAACTGCAGCATCTTTATCGAATTTGTCTGTTGATACAAATCCGTTATTTACAAGTTCGTAACCTTTCTTAGCAAGCTCAGCAATCTTATCAGTTACTGAAGTTGCTGTTGTTGCTGGGTAAGCTGCTTCTGATTTACCTGTCACAACAACTGGATCTGCAAGACCAGGAGTAATGACTTTATTTGTATTAGTAGGATCTACTTCTACAAACTTAACTACAGCTTTTTGAGCAACTGGAGTATAAAGTACTGTAATCTTGTAATCATCTGCTTCTGCATCAATTGCTGCAGTTGCTTCTACAGTAGCGTTATCTGGAACATAACCAGTTACTTCTGGAGAGTTAACAAGGTTAAATTTATCATCTTTTACTTTTTCTGCATCAGATAATTTAATTGCATCGTTAGATGTTCCACCTACTGGAGTCCATGGTCCAAATGTAACGATTGATTTTTGAGTATCTGTTGCATCTGCTGCGATTGCTTTGTTTGTGATGTGGTCGTAGTAAACTGTACGAGCTTTGTATTCTTCAGGAGAATCATATCCACTCTTATCTAATACCGCTTTGTAAGTTGCGTATTCTGTTGGATATACTTTCGCAGCTAATGTGTAATCGATTGTACGGTCACGTTCAAAGTGAAGTGTTTCAGTCACTGTTGGTGCAGCTGTTGTTCCACGTTTATCAGTTGGTACATCATCTGTACTAGCATATTTATACTCAATTGTACGTGTTACTTCTTGAGTATCTTTAATTTTACGAGTAACTTTCTTGTGACGTAGGTAAACATTGAATGCTTGGTCTACATCTTTATCATCATCGAACTTACGTCTACCCTCAATAGCTGTACCTTGAGTATTGTTTGTATAATCATCGGTTACTAATTCATAACCTTGGTCTTCATATTTCTTGATTGTTTTAGCTGTTAAATAAGGAATCTTAGTATGAGATTTACCTTGTAGTTCTGGAACAGCATAAGTTGTTTTCGCATCTTTATTTGTTGCAGGGGCAGTTGCTGCTGTTTGAACTTCAAGAATACGAGCATCCCCTGTTGCATCTAAGTCTATGTATGTTACATTCGCTTTTTGTTTGTCAGCTTTGTAAACAACATACATATCGAAGTCATCTTTATTGTCTGAACGAACTTCAGATACTAGCGGCTCATATACTCCAACATCTTTTGTATTATCTGCTACTGGAGTATATAATCCTACAGGTTGTTTACCATTGTGGATGTGTCCCATCTTACCGTCAGTACCTGGACTTGTAAAGTCAGCTGTTACTACTTCAGCAGTATATCCTTTAACTGTCGGTGAGATGATTTCTTTAAATTTAGAGTTTTCATCACTTGAAGCTGTCCATTTACCAATGATAATTGAACCTTGATTGAATTTAGTTCCCGCCGGAATTGTATCTCCAACTTTATAAACATGCCCTGTTGCATCTGTAACTTGGTTTGCAGTGACTAATTCTTTATCTGTTTTACCTGCTTCAGAGAAAATCTTGTATTCACGAGTGTAATCAATCGTTTGTGTACGAGTAACTGGTGTGTTATCGATTGCTACGATTGGATCATTATCTTTATATGAATCTTGACTTGATGGGTTATCATTATCATTTTCATATACATAGTGAATTGTACGAGTGATTGAAGCTTTTGATTGTGGTTTAACGATTGGTGTATATTTAGCTCTACCATAATCAGTACCATACTGGCTAGTTACAGAGTCTCCTGCTACTTTATCATTATAGTCGATATCTGGTTGTTGTTTTACTACACCAGTACCTGTTCCTACGAACTTAGGATGTGGAGTGAATGTAATTTCACCTGTGTCTTGGTTTAATGTATATGTTCCTTCATTTTCGATTACGATTTCTGTATCTGTTACTTTAGTATAGCTACGAGGTACTGTTGTAACTTCACCCGTTTCTGGATCAATGTGAACTGCATCTGGAAGTTTAGATCCCATTAAGTTCTCATATGTTGTTGCTTCACGAGATCCTTTTGGAACAGTATCATTATTTGCATTATAAGTAGTACCATTTAATGTGATAGACTCACCTTTTGGAACAAGTTGATCTGCTGGAGTCTCTTTCCCTAAAACAGAGAATTTATCAGCCGTTACTTTCGGAATAGTCTCACCTTTTTGGTATGTTTTCTTCCATGTAGTTATCTGAGCTCCCCCAGTTATCTTAAGTGGAGTAACAAGTTCATCACCTTTTTGAACTTTATCTCCTACCGGAATAACAACATTTGTTCCATTTCTTAAAACTGTTGTCGGCTCTGTAACTGTAGGTCCTGCACCTTCTAAAATTGCTCCTGCAGGTACTGAACCAGTACTATAACGAACATTGCTTACAAGTACATCTCCTGTTCCATTAACTGTCACAGCTTCTGTTTCAGCGATTCTTGTATTTGCAGGAATCTTATCAGCTGGTTTGAATGTTGCTGTGTTTCCATTAGGTAATGTTACTTCTGTTTCTTTATCAACTTTTGTATCTTCAGTATATACTTTTCCAGGAATTTCTTTTTTAGTTGCTAAAGTTGGTTTTTTAGTTTTATCTAAAATTGCAAAGTTCGCAGTATACTTGACATCTTCAATTTTATCATTTGTTACTGTTTCAACCGTTGCATAAGCTGGAATGGTTGGATTTGATGATTGTGGTTTTCCTTGCACATCTTCTGTAATTGTATCTTCCCCTACTGGGCGAACATCAATAACAGTTGGAATATAGCTAGTATCCATAGATTTATAGCCATTATTTCCATTATTTGTGTTTTCTAATACTTTATCTTTTTCTGCTAGTGTAGTAGATGTTTTAGAAGTTTCGATTGTGTCGCTTGTAGCTTCCCAACCAGTTGAACTATTGTTATCATCCCATGCACGAACTGCGATACCTTTAGCTGTACCTACATAAGCATCTACAGGTTTGAAGGTTAAAGTAGTTTCGTATAGACCGTTACCAATAGAAACATTCTTACCGTTACTTGCTGGATTTACTTTATATGTACCTACTTCATTTCCTGCAGTATCATATTCAGTATATGTGTCAAGTAAGTACTCTGTTTTGTTATTCAATGGATTTGTAATTTTTAGACCTTTACCAAGAACTTTATTGTTCTTATCCTTAACGGTTACATACTCTCCAGTGAATACTGTTGCACCATTACGTTCAACGAAAATTTTGCCGTCATCACCTTTACGATAGTTTGATGGTAATTCGCTATCTGTTGGTGTGTAAGCTTCTTCTTTTGCAACTTGTTTATCTGTTAAAACAATTTTCGGTGGCAAGTTATCATTTTCAATTTGAGCCCATTGTTTATATTTAGAATCCTTGTTTTTACCATTCGCTGTGAACATCGCATTTGTTGGTAACTTAACAGTTTGCTCACGACCTTGGAAATCTTTTGTTTCATGTTTGGTACCACGTGGCATATGGATAACATGCGTTTCAAAGTCTTCTACTTCCCCTGATGATGCTACACCTGTTGGTTCTAAAATTTCATTTTTAGTTAGTGAGATACGTAAACGTACTCCTAGACTATCTGCTGAAGTATCTAGTAATTGTGGTGTATTTTTGAATTTGATATTATAAGTTCCGTTTTGATTAACTTCTACAATTTCTGAAGATTCATTAAGATCGAATTTACCGTTGTTATTGAAGTCTACCCACCCACGAACATAGGCTTTATCGTTATTTACACCTAAATTAGCACGAACACCTTCAAGAATATATTCATTACCTTGAGCATGACGTAATTTATACTCAGTCGCTACCGCTGGGTCAAGAAGTTGGCTTTCTCCTTCATCTCCAAGAGTACCTTCACCTAAAGCTCCAGTTGTATGGTTATAAACCCCACGAATTGGAAGCTTCGTTTTAGGATTTGCCATTTCAATAACATCACCTTGATTTAAAAGTACACGTGTGTTATCAGCTTTTTCAATTACAGCATTCCCATTTGGTAATAATAAGTATTTACCTGTTACACCTTTATCTGTTGTTACAATTGTTTTTCCTGATTCTAATGGTGTCTCTTTATATTTCTCTGATGTAATTAAGTCATCAAGTACCCATCCGCCTGAAGGATCTGTTTTTGTTGAACGGAAGTCTGGATCTCCTTTAACATTACCTAAGTATGGTTGAGTAGCAGTAACTTGTGTTTTCACACCATCTTTAACAACTTCTTTGTTGAAATCTCCGATGATATGTTGAGCTGAACCATAAGATTGTGGTGCATCTCCACCATCATAAATCATGAAACCAATAGTTCCTGCTTGCGCACCTGAAGAGTTTAAGTACATTGATAATGTCTTAACGTTTTGAGAAAGCGCTATTGGTAATGAGTTTTTAGAACCCATAGCTGTGTAGTTAGCTCCGAATGTATTCGTTCCATATGCAGAAGGATTTCCATTTTTATCTACGTTAACCCAATCTTTTGGATTATACCCTGCTTCTGCAAGGCGTCCATCAGCATTAACATCACTTGGTCTACTTGGGTAAACTCCTTGAGCAGTTTTTTCATCAATATCTTTTTGAAGGTTTAACGCCATGAATTGTTCCCATTTCGTTCCATCTGTCTCGAATTGAACAATTTCTGTACGCCCAGCTTCTTCAGCATCGGCAGCAATTACGTTAACATCTACAATACGCCCGTTATAAGTTGCAGAAAGTGCAAATGTTACCCCTACATTCGCTTCATCACGAGACGATGTAAATGCAGTAAGCATTTCACTTCCATCTGGATTTGTTGTCGGAAGCCCAGCTTTTCTTAAATACGACCATTGAGTATCTTGAGCTGTTATAAGCACATCAGCTTTTCTATCGTTACCAATCTTTTTATATAATGCTGCTGATCCGTTTGGTACAGCCTTACCATTCACATTAACATAAGTGAACCCAGTTTCTGACAATTTCGTTGCAGATAATTGTTGAGCATCAATAGCTTTGTTGTAGGCTTGAACAGCTTTTTGATAAGCTGCTACTTTCTCATAGTAGGCATCTGTATTAGCAAATGTTTCTGTCGGATATTCTGGTATCGTTAATGCTACACCATTTACTGATACTGTTGGGTTATTAGCCAACGTTTTTTTGTTTTTCGTAGCATTTTCTTTGAATCTTTTATCCTCAGCTTGTGCTTTCGCTAATTGTTTATCAGAACCCCAATCACCATAATCACGAACCGCATTCACTGGTCCTGCTGGTGTTTTATTTGGATCAGCCTCTACATTTTTCGAACCTAATTTTATAACTGTAGCTGTTAAAGTATAGCCTTCAACCTTTGTTTTAACATTGAACTTCATACCTTCTTGTAAAGCTTCGTAAAGTTCATGATCGTTTTGAGCTCCACCCGTGTAGTATAAATGTTCAACATATTTCGCAGTTCCTGAATTTAAGAATTTATCATCAGTTGTTAAACCTTTTGAACCATCAGCATAGGTAACATCACGAACCATTGTGATTTTACCTTCAACTCTATCACCATTTGGATATGTGATAGTTTTAGTAATTGGTTGCGCTAATTTTCTTGCTGGACCTACTACAGTACCATTAGAGTATGTAATTGATGCTGCTGCAAAGTCGAACCAGTTAATATTATTTTTAAGTTGCTCTAAGTTTTTTGTACCCGCAGTACCAACAACAGTGTTTCCAGAAGGAATCTTTGTTTTAACACCATTTACAGTAACAGTTGCTTCACCTGCAGTTGCGTTTCCTTTTTGTACTACTTCAATCATAGAAGGATCCGTAATGCTAGGGTTGGCATTCATAATCTCACGCTTAATCGCTGCAACTTCTTCATCCGTTAACTCATTAATATTTTTTACAGGAGTCTTAGTTGTTGGAGCTACGATTGCTGTATTGGTAGTAGTTTCATCCCCCAACACTGCTTCAACCTTACCTACGTGTCCTGCACGTTTCATCTCAGCATAGACTGCTTCAATAGCAGATGAGATACGTTGGAGTTGGGCATCCAATTCTTCCTTGGTGATTTCTCCTGCCGCAAGAGCTTTCTTAGAAGCTTCGATTTGAACTTTAGCTGAAGCTACTGCAGTTGCGATTGCTTCTTTTCCAGCTTTATCTTCTGCCTTTTTATCCGCAAAGTTTGAGGCAGTTGTGTTCAATACTTCTGCTTCAGATGTCAATTGTTCAAGAACAGTTTTAGTAGCAGTAATTGGGTTTTCTGCTTTCTTTTCGTCCTTTTTATCAGCTTTTTCATCAACTGCTTTATCAGCTTTTTTGTCTGTTGAAGGAGCAGTTAGTGTTGCTTTTTCTTTGTCAGCTGCTTCTGTTTTTTCAGTTGTAGCTATTTCAGCTGCTTTATCATCTTTCTTAGATGCTTCAGCAGCTAATTTTGCAACTTCCTCATCACTCAAGGTTGGCTTTTCTACTACAGCCGCTTCTGTCGTAGCAGAAAGAGCTGGTGTCGTCACATTTGCGACATTCTCACCTACCTTATCATCTTTTGGAGCAGATGCAACAGCTTCTGTTTTATTTTCAGCAGCTGTTTCTTCTGCCTTGACAGTCGTTTGGGCAGCACCCAAAATCAAGGCTGTCCCCAACAGCACACTCGTAGCACCAAAATGATACTTACGAATAGAGAAACGTTGGCTCAAGCCATACCAATCAAAAGATTTATTTTTTTGTCTTTTTGATTTATACATAATGTTCACTTCCATATTTTTTTATGTAACTTCGAATTACAATTACATAGTATATATTTTATCACAAAAACGCTATCAGTTCAAGAAAGAAATAATTATATATATATATATATTAATCGTTTTTTGATATTATTTATATTTATATACTATTTTGTTTTTGACTTTATCTTGGTATTTTTTTTGCTTTTTTGATATAATAAATTAAAGTATAATTTTACTGGAGGTTTTATGCGTTTTAATCGATTTAGCTATTTAGCGCTACCTAGAGATACAATTATCTTTGAATTAAAAAAGTATGGATTTGATTTACCAGTCAACATCACAAATAAAAAAATGCTTGAAGCGTTTCTTATTCGTTTCTTTTTTAATTATAAAGATAATGCCTATCCTCTATCCAGTTTGGCAGTTGATAAAGAAACTGACTTACTGACTTTTTTTCAGTCAGACAAAGAGTTGACTGCGGATATTTTCTACACTGTGGCCTTTCAACTTTTAGGCTTTTCTTATTTTGTTGACTTCGAAGACAGTGATATTTTTCGTAAAGAGACTGGTTTTCCTATTGGGTATGGTGACTTGATTGAAAATCTCTATCAGTTACTTAATACTCGCACCAAAAAGGGAAATACTCTTATCGACCAACTTGTTAGCGACGGTCTTATTCCTGAGGATAATGACTACCACTACTTTAACGGCAAGAGTTTGGCTACTTTTTCTAGCCATGATGTGATTCGAGAAGTCGTTTACGTTGAGTCTCGTGTCGATACTGACCACAAAGGGCTTCCAGACCTAGTTAAGGTCAGCATTATTCGTCCTCGTTATGAGGGACAAATCCCTGCTATCATGACGGCCAGTCCTTATCATCAGGGAACCAATGACAAGGCAAGCGATAAGGCTCTCTACAAGATGGAGGGTGACCTTGAGGTCAAACCTGCTCACAAGATTGAGCTAGAAGAACCTCAACTAAATCTCGTCCAACCTCATGGCCAAGCTGAGCTTGTGTCAGAAGCTGAGGAAAAGCTAACGCACATCAATGCTAGCTATACTCTCAACGACTACTTCCTTCCACGAGGTTTTGCTAATCTATATGTTTCAGGTGTTGGGACCAAAGACTCCACAGGTTTCATGACTAATGGAGACTACCAGCAAGTCGAGGCTTATAAAAATGTCATCGATTGGCTCAATGGTCGTTGCCGCGCCTTTACCGACCACACGCGCCAGCGTCAAGTCAAGGCAGATTGGTCAAATGGAAAAGTAGCCACAACGGGACTTTCCTATTTAGGAACCATGTCCAATGGTCTATCGACTACAGGTGTCGATGGTTTAGAAGTTATCATTGCTGAAGCAGGTATTTCTTCATGGTACAACTACTACCGTGAAAACGGTCTGGTAACTAGCCCAGGTGGTTATCCAGGTGAGGACTTTGATTCCCTTGCTGAGTTAACCTATTCTCGTAATCTCTTAGCTGGCGACTATATCCGTGGCAATGAGGCTCACCAAGCTGACTTAGAAAAAGTAAAAGAACAATTAGACCGAAAATCTGGCGACTACAATCAGTTTTGGCATGACCGCAACTATCTGCTCAATGCTGACAAAGTAAAAGCAGAGGTTGTCTTTACCCACGGTTCTCAGGATTGGAATGTCAAACCGCTTCATGTTTACCAGATGTTCCATGCGCTTCCTACTCATATAAATAAGCATCTCTTTTTCCACAATGGCGCCCATGTGTACATGAACAATTGGCAGTCCATTGACTTCCGTGAATCCATGAACGCCTTATTGACTAAGAAATTACTGGGAGAAGATACAGATTTCCAACTTCCAACTGTTATCTGGCAGGATAATACCGCTCCTCAGACTTGGTTACCACTTGATACCTTCTGTGAGCAAGAGAAGTTTGAAACCTTCTCACTTGGTCAAGAAGAGCAAGTTATTCAAAACCAGTACTCAGATAAAGATTTTGAGCGTTATGGTAAGACATACCAGACCTTCAATACAGAACTTTATCAAGGGAAAGTCAATCAGATTACTATTGACCTTCCTGTAACTAAAGACATTCACTTGAACGGTCGAGCTCAACTCAATCTTCGTATCAAATCCAGTACAAACAAGGGTCTCTTATCAGCCCAACTACTGGAACATGGACAAAAGAAATACCTACAACCTTATCCAGCTGTTTTAAGTGCTAGAACCATTGACAACGGTCGCTACCACATGTTGGAAAATCTTAACGAATTGCCTTTTCGTGAAAATGCACATCGCGTCGTGACAAAAGGCTACCTCAATTTGCAAAATAGAAATGATTTACTGTTAGTAGAGGATATTAAGGCAGATGAATGGATGGATATCCAGTTTGAACTGCAACCAACTATTTACAAGTTAAAAGAAGGAGATACTCTTCGTTTAGTCCTCTATACTACTGACTTTGAAATCACCATCCGTGACAATACTGACTACCACCTGACTGTCGATCTTGAACAGTCTACACTTCTCTTACCTTGTCAAAAGGTATGATATCAGACTTTCAATATGGAAGATTTCCACTTAAACAGTTGAAACAAACATAAACTTGGTATCAAATGCAATCCCGATATAGGCTTATGATAGGTCTACACGGAAGCTTTGACAAAAGATACTAAAACCCTAACCAACATGTGTACTCATTAATAATACTCGCTACCACACCACATGTTGAAAAATCTTTGTGAATTAACATTAATCATAAATTCACAATAAGTCGTGACAAAAGGCTACCCTAATTGAATGATTTACTGTTAGTAGAGGACACCAATGTAGATAAACGGATAGATACCCAATTCATCTACACTCAACTAGTGACAAGTTAAAAGAGTGGGATTTTCTCCATTTAGTCCTATACTACTGACTTTGAAATCATCATACGTGACAATACCGCTTACCACCCGACTGACGATTTCGTTCCGTCCACGCTTTCTGTACCCAGTACAAGGAGTAACATTTTATGAATAAATCTGAACACCGACACCAACTCATACGAGCTCTTGTAACGAAAAACAAGATTCATACTCAAGCTGAGCTACAAGCTCTTCTTGCCGATAATGATATTCAAGTTACACAAGCTACACTTTCGAGAGATATTAAAAGTATGAACCTCTCAAAAGTACGTGAAGAAGACAACTCTTACTACGTGCTCAATACAGGCTCTATCTCAAAATGGGAGAAACGTCTCGAAATCTACATGGAAGATGCTCTTGTCTTGATGCGTCCCGTTCAACACCAAGTCCTCCTTAAAACCCTTCCTGGACTTGCGCAATCCTTTGGTTCTATCATTGATGCATTAAGTTTCTCTGACGCTATCGCTACTCTCTGTGGTGATGATGTCTGCCTTGTCATCTGCGAAGATGCAGAAGCTGCTCAAAGATGCTTTGAAGAACTGAAAAAATTCGCTCCACCATTTTTCTTTGAAGAATAAGAAAATTCCGTGTCTGATGTGGCACGGAATTTTCTTATATTCTTTACTGAGATGGATTTTCTTTTTTAGTTCGTGCTAATCTCAGGGCACGATTTGGATTGAGACGATTAAATAGTTCTTCCAATTTCTTTTCATTCCAAACATCTGCGGCAGAAACGAAATTACCATCCGCATCTCGGAAAGATATCGGTTTATCTCCCATATCAGTCTCCTAGTCTACAAATTCAAACTCAAATTTACCAATGCGGACCAAATCCCCATCTTTAGCACCACGCGCACGAAGGGCTTCATCAACCCCCATACCACGAAGCTGGCGAGCAAATTTCATGACTGATTCGTCACGATCAAAGTTGGTCATATTAAAGAGTTTCATGAGTTTTTCACCAGAAAGTACCCATGTTGCATCGTCATCACGACTAATTTCAAAGGCTTTTTCTTCCTCATCAAATCCATAGTAGGCTTCTTCTTCCATATCTGACTCGTCGTAGAGCAAGAATTCTGGTGTCTTGTCTAGCAATTCAGCTGTAGCATCCAAAAGCGTAGCCAAACCTTGCTTGGTCAATCCAGAAATTGGGAAAATAGCTGGTAACTCTTCAAATTCATCGTAGTTTTCAGCCAATTTTTTCTTGAATTCTTTAAGATTTTCTTGACTCTCAGGCATATCCATCTTATTGGCTACGATAATCTGTGGACGCTCCATCAAACGGAGATTGTATGACTCTAGCTCTTTATTGATAGCAAGATAATCCTCATATGGATCACGCCCTTCACTAGCTGACATATCAATGATGTGAAGGATGACACGGGTACGCTCGATGTGACGGAGGAACTGAGTTCCCAGACCGACTCCCTGACTAGCTCCTTCAATCAAACCTGGTAGATCAGCTACTGCAAAGGATTCACCTGATTGGGTACGAACCATTCCTAGATTTGGCACAATTGTCGTAAAGTGGTAGGCACCAATTTTAGGCTTAGCTGAGGTGATAACACTTAAAAGTGTTGATTTCCCAACAGAGGGGAAGCCTACTAAACCAACATCTGCCAAGATTTTTAATTCCAATTGTAACTCACGTTCCTGACCTGGTTCTCCATTTTCAGAGATTTCCGGTGCAGGATTTTTTGGTGTTGCAAAGCGGATATTTCCACGTCCACCACGACCACCGTGGGCAACGATAAATTCTTGACCGTGTTCAATCAAATCTGTCAAGACCTTGCCTGTCTCAGCATCACGCACAGTCGTACCTTGTGGCACTCGAACTCTAAGGTCCTCAGCACCACGACCATGCATCCCTTTGGTCATTCCTTTCTCACCAGAATCAGCCTTGAAATGGCGATTATAGCGGAAATCCATGAGAGTACGTAGACCTTCGTCTACAACGAAGACTACATTACCTCCACGACCACCGTCACCACCCCAAGGACCGCCATTAGGGACATATTTTTCACGGCGAAAGGCAACCATACCATCGCCACCATTACCAGCCTTGACCTTGATCTTGGCTGTATCTAAAAACATACTCATTTTTTTCTTCTCACTTTAAAAAAGGGCTGGGAAATCCCAGTCACAAAATTTTCTTGAATCTATTTTATAGATTACTGAGGGCACCAATTGCAGTTGCAAAAATACCCAAAATACTTGCTACTAACATGATAAGTACGATAAGCAAGGTTAATTTCTCAAACATCGTTTTTTTACGTTTTCCATTATCTCCAAATGCCATTTTTCTCTCCTTCGTTACATTCTATTTTCTATTATCTTAGCATGAATTTAGCTAGTTTTCAATAGTCACTTGATACTGGTGCAATAATCCATAAAATGATATAAGCTACAATTCCTGCCCCATAACAAAATGCAAGAACACCCCATATTACACGAACAATAGTAGGATCCATATCAAAATAATTTGCGACCCCAGCACATACTCCAGCAATTTTTTGATCACTACCACTTCTCATCAATTGTTTTTTCATAGCTATTCCTCTTTCTATTCTTCATGGTCTCTCCAATAATCTCTGATGCTGATTAACTGTGTTTTTGAAGCCCTCAGCATTCGTCTAGAGCCTTTTACAGGCACAGCAACCACCTGTTGCGGTAAATACAAAACTGTCTTAAAGATACGCTGGCTGACCGTATCATCTTTGGCTAAATCTTTCTGGAAATTATTTGAAATAATAGCATCAAGATAAAACTCATGCACCCGTTTTCCAAAATTCTCAGCTGAAATCTCATATAATTTCTCTGATAAGGTATGCTCATCCATATCTGGCGTTGCAATCAGGGCCTCCAGAATAGCTCCAGCCAAATCATGTTCACCGTAATACAAGGTTCCAAACATTTTATCACTGATAAGATTGTCCAGATAAGGATTTCCATGTGCAATGACAGGTGTTCCACTGGCTAAGCTTTCCAAGTAGGTCAAGCCTTGCGTTTCACTTGTCGATGCCGAGATGAAGAAATCCGCCGCCTTATAGTAAAGAGCTGTCTCACTAGGAGCAATCATCCCTGTAAAGACAACAGAGTCTTGAATCTCTAGTTTCTGGGCTTGCTCTTTGAGGTCATCCAGATAAGGACCATCCCCAGCTACCACCAGTTTGACCTTGTTTTCTTCTTTCAGAACTTCTGCAAAAGCTGCTAAAACTGCTTGAATATTTTTTTCATAGGAAATTCTGGAAAGACTCAGCAACATCTGTTCATCATCTTGAATCCCTAATTTACTACGTAGTTCTTTCAAATTTTCCTTCTTGATTTCCGGACGCTCAAACTTAGCTAATTCAATCCCAGTTGGAATGACTCGTTTTTCAACCTTAACCTTATAGTCAGATAGCAAGTCTCGGACAATCTCGCTCGGGCAAATGACTCCATCCACATCATGCAGGAAACCTCTGACCAGATACTTGACCATACTAGGACGAATCAGCAAACCCTTGGCAATATAATGCACATAGTCTTCATACTGGGTGTGATAGGTATGGATGACTGGAATCTTCAATTCACGCGCAATCCAAATCCCCAACAAGCCAAGAGAAAATTCTGTCTGAGTATGGATAATGTCTAGCTGATACTGCTTGGCAATTTCAAGCGCCTTGCTAAAACCTCGGTAGGCAAAGCGGCGATCCTTAAAAGCAAAGAAAGGAACACTTGGAATGCGGATAATTTGCCAATCTTCATAACGATTGACATCCTTATCTGTCGTCGTAAAGATAAAAACAGCATGTCCCTGCTTTTCAAGTTCGGTTTTCAAGGTTCGAATACTGGTCGCAACACCTGAAACCTGAGGAAAATAGGTATCTGTAAATAAACCAATTCGCATAGATTACCTCACTTTTTACTTTCTCCCTAAAGCGGCTTGTTTCTCATAAAAATCCAACCAGATTTGTAACAGATGCTCTTCAGAATACTCTCTAGAAATATTCTTAGCCTTTTCTTTGAGGTCTTTTAAGGCAGCAGGATTTGCTTGATATTCCAGAATAGCTTCTTTCATCTCTTCTCTATCTGCTGTCGCCCGATAATTTCCCTCCAAAATCACCTTATAAAGATCCAAATCACGCAACATAATAGGAGCTTCACAACTAGCAGCTTCTAGGATAGTCATAGGAAAGAGTTCATTGTAACTAGGCAACAAGAAAAGGTCCGCTAGGGCATACAATTCGCGCATCCGTTCGGGTGGCACAATACCTGGAAAAATCAAATTTTTAGGGGGATTCTCCATAATTTTCTTGTAGCGCTCATAACCATCTGTCATGCCACCAAAAGAGAAACCACCGGCCCAGATAAAGGTAATCTGAGGCAATTCCTCAGCCAGACGGATAAAATCATCAATCCCTTTGCGTTTCTGAACTTGACCAGCACCTACTACGATAAACTGATTGTCACTAAGACCTAGCTCTGTACGCAGTCTCGCTACCTCTTCCTGTGGAAGAGGATGCCATTTTTCCTTGTTGACAAAGTTAGGAATATAGGTCACTTTTTCACGTGGAATACCAGCTGCCACCAAATCCTCGATAAACATAGGATTGACCACAACCAAGTGCTCCATCCGGTTGTAAAAAGAAAATACATAGCGTTTCACAATTCCCTTTAAGAAAAATGGAATTTTCAAACTCCCCTCAAGTGTATCAGGCAAGAAATGTACATAGCCAATTTTCCTTCCTGAGCGTTTCTTTTGGAATGTTGATAAATAATAGGGGAAATCAATTGTATGAAAGTGAGTCACATCTGCCTCGATTGGAAGATTTTCTGTAACAATCAATTGGTCCTTGGCATCACGGTGAAGAAGACGAACTAATTCACGGTAGGCACCTGAAACTCCTTGTCCTGCTACTTTCTCACTTGAACTCAACATATTGATGCGTAATTTCTTTTTTTCCATAGCTACTATTATATCATTTTCTTTGAATAAAATCAGCAAAAGAAAGGAGAGACTAGAGGAAAAGAAGAGGAAATTTCCTCGCTTTTCCAATAATCTCTCACATGCTTTTATTTGTTTACTTAATGCCTAGGGCAATGCGTGCATAGCGACTCATTTTTTCAACAGTCCAGGCTGGATACCAAACTAATTTAACCTCAGTATCCGTTACTTCTGGCACCTCTGTCATGGCATCATAAATCTGATCCGTCAAAAGGTCTGCCAGGGGACAACCCATGGTTGTCAACGTCATATCAATCTCTGTTTGCCCTGTGTCGCCGTCAAAACGAATCTCATAGATCAAACCAAGATTGACAATATCGATTCCCAACTCAGGGTCAATAACTTCTTCCAAGGCTGATAAAATTCGTGTTTTGATGTTTTCAATTTGCTCTTCTGTATAAGCCATATTCATCCTCACTCTTAGTCTTCAATAAAATCACGAAGCGGTTTGCTGCGACTTGGTTGGCGTAGTTTTCTCAAAGCTTTAGCTTCAATCTGACGGATACGCTCGCGAGTCACGTTAAAGACTTTACCCACATCTTCAAGGGTACGCATTTTTCCATCATCTAATCCAAAACGTAGACGCAAAACATTTTCTTCACGGTCTGTAAGAGTATCTAAGACCTCATCCAACTGCTCACGCAAGACGATACGAGTTGTATAATCCACTGGATTTTCAATCACTTCATCTTCGATAAAGTCCCCAAGGTGGCTATCATCCTCTTCACCGATAGGAGTTTCAAGGGATACCGGTTCTTGGGCAATCTTCAAGATTTCACGAACCTTATCAGGTGTCATATCCATTCGTTCAGCAATCTGTTCTGGTGTTGGATCTTGTCCCAATTCTTGAAGGAGATTACGTTGTTCACGAACAAGCTTGTTAATCGTTTCAACCATGTGGACTGGGATACGAATAGTACGAGCTTGATCCGCAATAGCACGAGTGATAGCCTGACGAATCCACCAAGTTGCATAAGTTGAGAACTTGAACCCTTTAGAATAGTCAAACTTGTCAACCGCCTTCATCAAGCCCATGTTCCCTTCTTGAATCAAGTCAAGGAACTGCATACCACGGCCGACATAGCGTTTGGCAATAGAAACAACCAAACGAAGGTTGGCTTCCGCAAGGCGTTGTTTAGCTTCGATGTCACCCGCTTCAACAGCCAGTGCTAACTCTTTTTCCTCTTCATTGGTCAAGAGAGGAACGACTCCGATTTCTTTCAAGTACATACGGACAGGGTCGTTGACCTTAGCCGAAGTCGACCCAATCAAGTCCTCATCGCTGAGTTCTGGCTCTTCTTCTGCACTAAGAACACGCGCACTTGGATTTCCTTCGTTATCTGTGATAGAAATTCCTGCATCTTGAATCCGTTGCAAGAGATCTTCAATCCCATCAGCATCCAAGGTAAAAGGAATCACCAGACTAGCATTGATTTCATCATCAGTTGCTGTCCCTTTTTGTTTATGATTACGGATAAATTCTGCTACTTGTACATCAAATGTTGTTACTTCTTTTTGTTTTGTTGCCATTATTACTCCATTCTTCTCTTTTGGGAAATTAAACGTTCCAATTCTTCTAGGGCTGTGTCGGTATCTCCTACATGGCTAGCTTCCTGCACCTTCTTTTTGATTCTCATATTGTCCTGATTCAAGAGAGCCTTGTTTCGAGTCATTTCTACTTCACTTAGTTCCTGCGGAGACATCTCAGCAGGTAAATCCTGAGCTAAGACTTGGTACCAAGCTCTTTCAACTTCCTCTGTCTGTTCTGCTAGAACTTCTGGAGGAAGATTGCCATACTGACCAAGCAAGTCATATAAGACCTGAAATTCAAGTGTGTCAAATGCAAAGTCTTCTCGCAAGCGGTAATCGTTCAAAATAAGGGGGGATTCCACCATTCGATAAAGTAGATGGGCTTCCGCCCTCATAATAGCCGATAACTGCTTGGTGACAGGCATGGTGATTGGCGTCGGTCTGGAAATTCCTTCCATACGATTCTGCCTTTGCGCCTGACGACTCTCATTAACAATCTGCTCAATCTGGGCATAATCAAAGGATGCCAGACTGTCAGCTAAAATATGTATATAGCTGTTTTGAGCAGTGATAGACTTTTCTTGAATAATCAGGGGAGCTATTTTTTCAATAAACTCAATCTGAGCCTGCAGATTTTCACTATTTTCAGGCTTATACTGATGAATGTAGAACTCAATCGGACTAATACGAGTTTTCATTAACAGATAGGCCAAGTCTTCTGATCCATTTTTTTGTAGATACTCATCTGGATCCAAGTTATCAGGCATGCTGACGATCTGCACAGGCATATCACCAATTTCGTCCAGCGCTTTCAATGTCGCAGCTTGCCCAGCCTTATCGCCATCGTAAACAAGAACCAACTTCTTGGTTAGCCTTTTCAGATGCTCAACATGCTCACGACTCAAGGCTGTTCCCATAGATGCGACAGCATTTTCGATTCCAGCCCGATAGGCTGCAATGACATCCATGAACCCTTCCATCAGGTAAATCTCACTGGTTTTACCAGAAGATTTTTTTGCCCTATCCATATGATATAATTCGTAACTTTTGTTAAAAATTGCAGTCGATCGGCTATTTTTATACTTAGAAGTTTGTGAATCCGTTTTCTGCCAGATACGACCTGAGAAGGCAATGACCTTTCCCTGGTCATTTGTCAGAGGAAACATAATCCGATTGTGAAAGGTATCTACAAATTGATTAGCCTCCGATAGATAAAACAGTCCCGAATCCAAAAAATCCTCTTCACGATACTGGCCAGACAAACGTTGATACAGATAGTTGCGTTCTGGAGGTGCCAAACCAATCCGAAAATGTTTAAGCACTTCATCTGTCAAACCACGCTGATAAAGGTAGTTTCTGGCCTCCTCCCCCATGGTCGTTGTCATGAGAATAGCATGATAAAATTTGGCAGCATCTTCGTGCATATCATAAAGAGCTTGGTGGGGTGAAGCTGGCTTCTGTTCACTATAAAGCGGTTTTTCCACCTCTATCCCGACACGCTGACCTAAGATTTGGACAGCCTCCATAAAGGGAACTCCTTGATACTCCTCGATGAATTTAAAGACATCACCTGAGCGACCACAACCAAAACAGTGGTAAAACTGCTTATCCTCAACAACGTTGAAAGAAGGTGTTTTTTCACCATGAAAAGGACAGAGCCCTAGATAGTTCCGTCCTGCCTTTTGTAAAGAAATCACATCTCCTATGACTTCCACAATGTTGGCATTGTTTTTGATTTCTTCAATGACTTGTTTGTCAACCATACACAATACCTCCATGTTATCATAGTTTACTTTATATAGTATACTTTATTTCAGAAAAAAAGTAAACCATTTCACTCATTTTCCCTACTTTATTCAAAGAGTTGATAATAATCAGAGATTTTCATTTTTGCTTTTTCTTCTTGGTTCAAATCTTGGATAATTCGTCCTTCTTTCATGACAATCAAGCGATTGCCATATTTGAGAGCATCTTCCATATGGTGGGTAATCATAAGGGCTGTCAGCTGGTCTTTCTTGACAAATTCATCCGTCAATTCCATCAAGGCGACACTTGTCTTTGGATCAAGGGCTGCAGTATGCTCGTCTAACAAGAGTAATTCAGGACGCTTCAAGGTTGCCATCAAGAGACTCAAGGCCTGTCTTTGTCCACCTGATAAGAACTCAATCGGTGTATTCAAGTGTTTCTCAAGACCATTTCCTACTTTTTCAATGGTAGCCTGAAATTCATCCTTATAACTAGTCAAGCGTCGTGGTAACAGTCCACGCTTTTCACCACGAAACTTGGCAATCAAAAGATTTTCAGCGACCGTCATACGAGGAGCTGTCCCCATCTTTGGATCTTGGAAGACACGAGACAGATACTTAGCCCGCTTCTCTGGTGAAAACTTGGTAACATCGTCACCTAAAATACGGATGGTTCCACTGGTTAATGACAAGGTTCCTGCAATAGTGTTAAAAAGGGTTGATTTCCCAGCACCATTTCCACCTAAAATCGTGATGAAATCCTGTTCAAAAATTTCTAAGGAAACATCATTTAAAATAATCTTTTCTTCATCAAAGCCATTTTTAACGACTTTGGTTGCATTTTTTAATTCTACAATTGCTGTCATTTACTTAACTTGGCTCCTTTCAAGATTGTTTGCTTAAATGTTGGAATCATGAGGCAGACTGCTAAAATCAAGGCACTGTATAAACGAAGGTAACTTGTATTAAAGCCAAGAGCGATAACTGCCCACACTAAGAATTGATAGGCGATAGAACCCACAACGATGGCAACCAGACGCTCTGCCAAGCTCAAACTCTTGAAAATAACTTCTCCAATTATCAAACTTGCAAGCCCCACAACGATAACTCCAATTCCTCGAGATACATCAGCATAGCCTTCTTGCTGGGCAATGAGAGCTCCTGCAAGGGCAATCACACCATTTGATAAAACCAAGCCCATAAGCTCCATGCGTCCAGTATGAATCCCGAAACTTCTAGCCATATCAGGATTGTCACCTGTAGCAATATAGGCTTGTCCGAGTTTAGTGTCCAAGAAAAAGAGCATGAGAGCAATAACAAGACTGACAAAGATAAGACCTGTCAAGAGTTGATTCAAATCCGAATCAAAAGGCAAAACATCCTGAATTTGCTTGGTTCCAAGCAGGCCTAAATTCGCACGTCCCATAATCAAGAGCATGATAGAGTGACAGGAAGTCATCACCAAAATCCCTGAGAGCAAGGTTGGGATCTTCCCTTTTGTATAAAGAAGTCCTGCTGCCATTCCAGCCAAACAACCTGCTCCTACAGCAACAAGAGTCGCTAAAAATGGGTTCACTCCTTTGGTTATCAAAGTGACAGCAACAGCTCCCCCAAGAGGGAAGGAACCTTCTGTTGTCATATCTGGAAAGTTCAAAATCCTAAATGTCATAAAGATCCCCAGACCTAAAATAGCCCAGACAAATCCTTGAGAAATAATAGATAATATCATCTGTTTCTTAACCTTTTCTATATGATTTCTATTGTAAAAAATTGGAGGAGATGTCCCCAACTCCTCCATTACAGATTATTCAATCACTTGTCCTGCTTCTTTAAGAACAGATTCAGGAATCGTAATACCTAGCTCTTGTGCCAATTTTTTGTTAATTACTGACTTACCAGTTGAAAACACATTGACTGGAGTATCAGCTGGTTTAGCACCTTTCAAAACTTGCGCAATCATTTTACCTGTTGCCACACCAAGGTCATGTTGGTCAACTACAACGGATGCTAAACCACCAGCTTCTACCATTGCAGTTGCACTTGGGTAAATTGGTTTTTTAGCGGATTGATTACTTGAAACAACAGTTGAGAAGGCTGAAGCAATAGTGTTATCAATTGGAACCCAGATAGCATCGACCTTGCTAGTCATAACGTTAACTGTTGAAGCAATTTCATTTGTTGAAGGAACAGCAAATGTTTCGACTGTCAAACCTGCTTTTTCAGCATAAGCCTTAAATTCTTCGACTTGAGTTTTTGAATTGTCTTCGCTGCTTGAGTAAAGAGCTCCGATTGTTTTCACATTTGGTGTGAGAGCTTTGATGAGTTCAACTTGTTGTTGAGCTGGATTGTGGTCAGATACCCCTGTAATGTTGCCACCTGGTTTTTTCAAATCTTTAACCAAGTTAGCACCGATTGGGTCTGTAATAGCAGCCATGATAACAGGTAGGTCTTTTGTGGCGCTTGCCAAACCTTGAGCAGCTGGTGTAGCAATACCAACCACAAGGTCATTCCCATTTGCAACCAACTGTTTGCTCATTGTCGCAACCTTACTTTGGTCACCTTCTGAGTTCATAAAGTCAATTTTCAACTGATCATCTTTATAGCCTTCTTCTGCCAGTCCATCTTGAATCCCTTTATAAATCAAATCAAGAGATGGATGGCTCACAAATTGAAGGACACCAACTTTGGCAACTTTCTTTTCATTTTTAGCTTCTGGTTTATTCATTGAAGAGTAAATCAAGCTTCCTGCTACTAAGACTGCTAATGCAGCGATAATTCCAATTAAACGTTTATTTTTCATTCTATTTCTCCTTTTATTCCTTTAAAATACTTCACTTATCTCAACAAGCTACGCCATCGTTTTCTTTCCATACTAACCTCCATCAAAAAAGTCCTCACACAAAAAACTTGTGTGAGGACGTCGATGCGCGGTACCACCTCAATTATAGGGAATTTCCCTATCGCTCTGTCTCGCAATAACGAGATGCACTGTAAGGTGTGCTCACCGAATTTTTATGATTTCAAATTCTAAATACCATTCAGCCCAATTTTCATCATCACACTTATCTGTTTTCAGCTACCACAGACTCTCTAAAAAGTTTATTATGATTACTTTTCTGAATGGTTAAATTATATCATTTTTCAACTACTTGTCAAGACTCTTTTAGCATTTTTTTGAAAGATTCAAAAACTTCCCCTATAGAAAAGAGGAAGTTTGATAGGCATCAGCCTGAATTACGCAATCCTGTTGCAATTCCGTTGATGGTTGTATGGATTAATTTTTCTTGATCGCTTGATAATTCTCCTCGGCGTTGACGTTTAATCAACTCCAACTGGATATAGTTGAGGATATTAAAGTAAGGCATACGGTAATCCAAACTTGCTTTTAGATATGGATTTTCAGCCAAGAGTTCATCGTAACCTTCAATAGCTAAGATGACTTCCTTGGTAACTTGCCACTCATTTAAAATAGTCTCATAAATTGCTTTTACTTGATCATCTTCGCAAAGTTTGGCATACTCAAAAGCAATATTCATATTTGATTTTGACAAGACCATGTCAACATTTGAAAGAAGTGATTGGAAGAAAGGCCAATTTTGGTACATATCTCGTAGAATAGCGATATTTTCTGGATTCTTATCGATAAATTCTTTGAAACTTGATCCAACCCCATACCAGCCAGGGAACATGACACGGCTTTGTGACCATGAGAAGACCCAAGGGATAGCACGCAATCCACCAATTTCAGTAATCGTCTTACGAGCAGCTGGACGAGAACCAATATTAAAGCTTGAAATAGCCTTGATTGGACTTGACTCAAAGAAATAATCATAGAAATGGTCATTACCAAAGACTAAATCACGGTAGATATCATAACTGCGGTCCACTACCTGATCCATAATAGCTTCATAACGATTGGATGTATTGGTATCGCTCTTCTTCTGCGTAATCATACGGTTAATGGCTGCAGATACTAGCATTTCAAGGTTATAGTAGGCAGCGTCTTTATTACCGTATTTATTGCCAATTACTTCACCCTGCTCCGTCAAACGGATACGGTCCTTGATAGACTTAAGCGGTTGAGAGGTGATGGCTTCATAGGTTGGTCCACCACCACGACCAACAGTACCACCGCGGCCATGGAAGAAGGTAACCTTCACGCCAAATTCATCTCCGATAGCAGTCAATTGTTGTTGAGCCTTGTAGAGAGTCCAACATGATGAAAGGTAACCACCATCTTTATTACTATCAGAGTAGCCAAGCATGATTTCTTGGTAGTTATTGCGCGAAGCAATCCATTTCTTAGCAAGAGGAAGAGAAAGGTATTCTCTCATAGTTTCTTCTGAGTGATCCAAGTCCTCAATTGTCTCAAAGAGAGGAACGATTTGGACACGGGCTCTTTCTTTATCAACTAACCCTACTTCTTTTAGCAAGATAGCCAATTCCAACATGTCTGATACGCTGGTTGCATGTGAAATGATAGTCTGACGAATGACATCATCACCCAACTTATCTTTTAAATTACGAGCAGCCTTAAAGATGGCCAATTCTTTTTCAAGTAACTCTGATTTTTCAACATGAGTAGCAGAAAGAATACGTGGATCTTCTTCTAATTCTTTCAAGAGAAGCTGGCATTTTTCTTCTTCACTTAGTTCGCTATAACGAGAATGAATTCCTGCTGATTTCAAAAGTTCTGCTACACAGGCCTCATGAACACTTGAATCTTGACGCATATCAATAGATGCCAAATAGAAACCAAAAATTTCAACTGCCTGAATCAACTCAACAAAATCACCAGAAATTAGTGCTTCACCCTTGTTTTCCAAGAGGGAATCACGAATGGTAATTAAATCCTTATAAAAATCATTAGCTGTTTCATAGCGAGCCCCAACTTCCTTATCTTCAATCAGATAAGCTTTTGTTGCTTGGATTTTTGATTGAATATCAAACAAGGCACGACGATACAGCTCTTTTTCACGATAAATCGAGTTATCCTTGGATTGACGAGCCATTTCTCTAACTTGCTTGCTTACATTGACGATACTAGTTGAGAGAGAGAATTCACGATAAAGTTGGTAAATCTTTTCATCATAGTAATTCATGATGACTTCACACTGGGTCATAGCAGATTGTTTCAAGGTATCTGCTGTAACAAAAGGATTCCCATCACGGTCTCCACCAATCCACATTCCCATGGTAATTGGTTTAGGATGTTTCAACTCCAAGCCGTGTTTTTTAGCCAGACGCTTGTACTCAGCAGTCAAATGAGGAACTGCCTTCAGGAATGAACTATTGTA
The DNA here is from genome assembly GCF_946188375.1 of Streptococcus mitis. Classification (GTDB taxonomy): domain Bacteria; phylum Bacillota; class Bacilli; order Lactobacillales; family Streptococcaceae; genus Streptococcus; species Streptococcus mitis_CX. The sequence continues at coordinate 71,951 of NZ_CAMHUS010000001.1, read as the reverse complement.
GTATTCCATAACATTCGTGATTTCATTGGTCACTTTCAATTTCTTTTCACGAATCATATCTGTCTGCATGATAATCTCAATGTAACGACGGAGATCATTATGCCATTTTTCCTTATTAATCAAACCTAATTTCACATCACGGTACTTACGCAAAAGGGTATGGATATGGTTAGTCAAATCCAACATACTCTTACGTTGCACTTGTGTTGGATGGGCTGTCAAAACAGGGACAACATTCAAGTGTTCTAGAATTTCAACCGCATTTTCTTTTTCTGCAACCATTTTGATCGTTGCTGATAATTTACCAAGATAATCTTGATCGATATTATTTTGATGGTTAATTTCATAGGCCAAATCCACGTCTTCTGAAATATTAATCAAAAGAGGCAAGATAGAGAAATAGCGTGAAATATAAGCCATTTCATCATTTGACAGACTCGTAACCAATTGGTTCAAACCTTGATAATCTTCTTGAGTTGACAATTCTTTCAACTGCATGATTTTTTCAAAAGTCTCTGGGGCAAGCATGTTTTTAGTGATATCTTCTAACAATTCTGTTAAAATCAATACTTCTTCTTGCACGACAGCTTTATTACTATAGTTTTCTAATTTTTGAAGAGACATAGGTAATCCTTTCCACTCTCAGCTCTACATATAGTTTGATGAGTGAGCTTCTAACTCCTCATATAATTGGGCACGTTTTTCACTTGCATCAATATTTAAGACAAAGGCGATGGCTACAGACAAGACTAGGAGACTGTTCCCTCCTTGCGATAAGAAGGGGAAGGTTACTCCTGTCGAGGGAATAATACCAGAAATTCCACCGATATTGACAAAGACCTGTACCAACATCATCCCCCCAACCCCAATCGCCATCATAGAATTAAAGGGATTCTTAGCACGAATTCCTACTAGGATAATTCGCAAAATCAGGAAAAAGACAAGTGCCAAAATCAAACTGGCTCCCACAAATCCAAACTCTTCAATGACAATTGAAAATACAAAGTCTGTATGGGCCTCTGGTAAATAACCACGTTTTTCGATTGAATTTCCTAAGCCTAAACCAAACCATCCACCATTTACCATAGCAAAGTAGGAATTTGCAAGTTGGTGACCAGCTCCTGCCAAATCAGCAAAGGGATTAAAGTAGGCACTGAAACGCTTGGCCACGTAACCAAATACTGGAACTTTTGAAAACTTATCAACCCCAATTACAGAAATAGCTGATAGAGATAGGGCTGAAACTCCAAACAATACACCGATAAAGGCTATAAACCAACGATGAGCAATCCCACTAACTGTATACATAATCAAGGCGACCAGAGCTAGGATAGTAGCATTCCCCAAATCTGGGAAAATAGCCAAACTTCCTATCATTACTAGTAGGACAAAGCGCCAATCATTAAAAGCACGAGGAATCCATTGATTTTGAGTTAAAACTTGAAAATCGTAAATAGCAATTTCATCCTGTTGTTTTGAAAAACGTTGGGCCAAATACCAGACGATGATAATCTTCAAATACTCAGCTGGCTGAATGGTCAACGGTCCTACTGAAATCCAACCATAGGCTCCATTGACTGGCGTACCAATTATCCGAGCCAGAGCCAAAAGAATCAGCTCAACAAACATAACAATAAATAAGAGTCGTTCTTTTCTTAAAAAATTCAGTTTCAGCTTATATATCAAGGCAATCAATATTAAACTAAGTATCCAAAACATTCCCTGACTTCGAACCAATTGGAGGGCACTTTTACCTTCTTCGATAAGAATGGCACTGGTTGTAGAATAAACTACAATCAAGCCCAAAATAGATAAAAGTAAGTAAGGAACTAGAATAGAATAGTTTAATAGGTGCCTCTTACTAATCTTCATAGTATCACCAATCTAATGAGAACAAAAGAAATTATTCCCAAATTCCGTTTATTTTCTAGTTTTGATTGCTATTATACCATTTTTTCCGAAAGAAAAAAACTCTTACCCTTAAGATAGAAGATTTTCTCATAAGAAAAAGAGCACTTGGCTCTTTTCTGTTTTATTCTTTTGAAGAACTGCTTGAGCTTGAATCTCCACCACCGATGTATTGAGTGAAGATATTTTGGAAGGCCTGGTCTTTAACCTTGATATTGGCTGCTTGCAATTCTTTTCCGATAATACTTTGAACAAATGATGCGTCGTTTTGTTTTTGAGTTAAGATAACAGTTTTTAATTTTTCTTTATAGTCATCGATATTAGATGATTTTTCTGTTTTCTTAATCAGTTTAACAATGTAATATTGACTGCTGTAGGCTTGTGTTCCAGTAACGCTAATCACATCAGAAACACCGTTTACATCTAAAGCAAAAGCAGCTTTTTTAACTTGTTCTGGTACTTCTGTTGAAGCAGAATCAAAAGTGATTTCTCCACCATTCGCTTTAGTTTTCTCATCTGTTGAATTATCTTTGGCTAATTGAGCAAAGTCTGCATCACTAGCTTTAGCTTTTTCAAGAATTTCTTTAGCTTTGTCTTCATTGTCCAAACGGATAATTTGAGCAGTCACATCAGGAGTGTATTCGTCAAAGGCCTTCTTGTAAGCATCATCTGTCAATTCAGCTTCTGCTGCTTTCTTAACTGCCAACTCAACCAATTTACTTGTACGAATTTGAGCTTTACGTGTTTCAAGAGTCATTCCTGCTTGCGATAAGACACGTTGGTAGTTCTCACCATATTGTTTCTCTTCTTCGGCAATAGTATCGTTGACTTCTTTGTCATCTACTTCTGAGCCATATTGCTTCTCAAATACTTTTTGGATGGTCATGTTCAACAATACTTGTTGAGCTGAAGGATTGCTTTTCACTTGCTCATAAAATTGATGTTCTGTGATGACATCCCCTTTCATGCTGATAAGATCTGCCCCTTCTGAACCTTTCGAACAAGCTGCTAAAGTTGCTACTGATAATAGTGTAATGGCACCTGCCAATAGTTTTTTCTTCATGTCTACTCCTTTGAGATAAGTGTTACCCTATCTATTTTACTATATTTTCTTAAATTTTTCTGAAAATCATTCGCTGTCAGGCAATTGAACATCTGCTACATTTTTACGAAGCATGAGAATGCCATCTCCCAGAGGTACTAGTGTTGCGGTGAGTCCTGGATTGTCTAAGGTTGCATCAAATAGTCTTTGAAGTCCTCTGTAAATAGTTCGCTGACCACGACGGACTTCCATAATATCCTTAGCAACATCACCACCTTGGAAAATATCATCCAAGACAACCACACCTCCAACGTCCAAATGTTTGAGGATTTCTGGCAGAAAGACGATATATTTAGACTTGGCTGAATCCATAAAGACAAAATCATAGGACTCTGTCAAGGTAGATAAGACATCTACCGCATCTCCTTCTAAGAGCGTAATTTGCTTGCGACTGTCAAACTGGGCGAAATTTTCCTTGGCAAATCCAATCATCTCTGGATTGCGGTCAATGGTTGTAATCTTGGCCTTTGGAGCATGTTTCGCCATTAAAAGAGCTGAAAAACCGATAGCCGTCCCAATTTCCAGAATGTTTTTAGGTTGCATGGTTTCCATGAGAAAACGGAAATAAGCAACCGTTTCATGGGGAATAATGGGAATATTTTCCTTGCGGGCAAAGTCTTCCAATTCTTTCAAGGAACCTGTGACTTGCTTTTGACGCTGACGCATCAAGTCCACAATTTCTTCCTTGACAACAGGACGACGCATGTTATGGTTGGCATTCTTACTATATGATTCAACCATCTTATGCCATTCCCAATTTTTCAACAAGTGCTTCAAACTCATTTAAACGACGTTCAAAGACTGCAAAGGCATCGTTGAGGTAGTCTTCCTTCTCCATATCAACTCCAGCTTTTCTCATGACATTAAGTGGATAGTCAGACTTACCTGCCTTGAGATAGTCGATATAGCGGTCACGGTCTTCTTGATTACCATGGACAATCTTTTCAGCCAAGGCTGAGGCTGCTGCAAAGCCAGTTGAATATTGGTATACATAGTAGTTATAGTAGAAGTGTGGAATGCGAGCCCACTCGTATTGGATTTCAGGATTGTCTTCCTTACTCAAACCATAATACTCTTGGTTCAAGTCTGCGTAGAGTTTATTTAGGAAATCACTTGTCAAGACTTCACCATTTTGGTCCGCTTGGTGGATAGCGTGTTCAAACTCGGCAAATTGAGTTTGACGGAAAACTGTCCCACGGAAACCATCTAGGAAGTTATTGAGAATAGCAAAGCGCGTTGCATCATCTTCCACTTCTTCCAATAATTTCTCCGTCAAGATATTTTCATTGGTCGTTGAGGCAATCTCAGCCAAGAAGATAGAATAATCTCCGTAAACATAAGGCTGCGTTTCACGAGTATAGCTTGAATGCATACTATGACCTGTTTCATGAACAAGAGTAAAGAGATTGTCTAGATTGTCCTGCCAGTTAAGAAGCATAAAGGCATTTGTATCGTAAGAACCACCAGAGTAAGCCCCTGAACGCTTGCCTTGATTTTCGTAAACATCAATCCAACGATCACTGAAGGCACGTTTAACACGGCTCAAGTAATCCTCACCCAAGACTGCCAAGGCATCTTCTGCCTTTTTCAAGGCTTCTTTGTAGGTAAAACTATATTCAACAGATGAAAGCGGTGTGTAGACATCGTACATCTTAAGGTCTGAAATCCCCAAGATTTTTGAACGAAGTTCAAGGTAACGATGCAAGAGTGGCAAATGCTTGCGAACTGCTGCTACCAAATTGTCATAAACACTTTCTGGAACAAAATTAGCCGCTAGGGCTGCATGACGAGCACTCTTGTAGTTGCGAACTTTGGCACGGTAGTTTTGAACCTTAACATTGGTTTGCAAGGTTTTGGCATAGGTATGTTGGAATTGTTGATAAGTCGCATAAAGAGCTTGATAAGCACCACGACGCACCTCACGATTTTTAGACTCCATCAAACGTGTGTAAGTTCCATGAGATAGCTGAACTTCCTTACCATCATCGTCAAGAACATAAGGGAAAACAATATCCGCATTGTCCAAGATAGCGAAGGTTTCACTTGCCGAACCAAAGATTTCTCCAGCTCCAGCCAATAGCTCTTCTTCGCGTTGTGAAAGAACGTGGTCCTTGCCTTGCAATAACTTGTCAAAATAGTGTTGATAAACCTGCAATTTTGGCTGAGCTTCTAAAAAGTCAGCATACTGCTTTTCACTGATTTCCATAAATTCAGGTTCATAGAATGAAAAGGCTTGGTCTAGCTGGCTATAGAGAGTCATGGCCTTGGCATAGTACTCTTGGTACTTGGCTTCACGTGTGTCTTGGTCATTCTTCATATGAGCATAAACGTAAAGCTTTTCCATTTGGCGTTCCATTTCAAGAGAAAATTCAGTAATTTCGAGTAGGCTATCCGCACTATCCAGGAGATGGCCTTCATACTGGGCTACTGTCTCCAATTGTTCTGTTAAATCTTTTAAGGCTTCTTCCCAAGCCTGGTCAGTTGGGTAGATCGTTGATAGATCCCATGTATCTTTTTCATTTATTTCATGTCTTTGTAATACCATTAGATTCCTCCATCCTTTCTATTCTACCATATTTTTCAAGAAATATTGCTGATAAAAGGCTGGTGGATAGAGCTTTTGCCAACCATTTTGAGAATTTTCTTGGTAATAGGTTTGAAAATACTGATAATAGCGAGTCAAATCTTGCTCAATTTGGCAAAACTCACCTACTAGAGGTCGAATTTGTGGATACCATTCTTTTAGTCCATAAGTCAGGAGATTTTCTCCCTTTTTATAGGCTTCTGCTTGTTCTTTCATCCAAATGGGATTTTGATAATAGAGTTGTTGCCGGATATAACGACAGATGTCTTTATCCTGAGAAACACTAAAACTAGATATTTTTTGTTTCTTATAGGGAAGACGTAATATCTCCAGTAGACCACCGTGACCATAGGGAAATTCCTTGATTTGATAATGGAGTTTACCTCGAAGATCCTGGTGAATCAGGTATTTGAGTCTTAAAACTTGTTTTTCACTGTCTAATTCCCAAACATAAAAGCCCATGTTTTGACTGAAATAGAGAAAACCTTGTTGCAGACGAGTCAACCGCTCCTTGAGCCACAGTTTTTCCCCCAGCAACCACAGTACTTGGTAACCCTCACTACGATAGCCCTCACTACGCTCTTTAAGAAGTTTTTGAGACAAGGGACTACACTGAACTTCTAGAGCTAGAGTCCCATTTACAAAAACATCCGCAATCTGTTTAAGTTCTGGAAGCGGGTATTCTAATTGAACCTCTGTCTCTTTTTTCAACCAGTGATAAAGGGATTCCTTATTTGCCAGGTGTTCTGGACTTTCATTTTCAGAGGAAAAATCACAGTCTTTTAAGGTTTTGTGGGCAAAATGGGTCCGGACACTTGGTCCTTGACGCAAACAGAGCTGACCTCCACAAGCTGGGCAGGTGTATGCTTGCTTCTCAAGTTTATCCTCTAACACATTTACCAATTCTCCCCTAGCATCTCTCGCAACAAACATGATTTCTCTCCTTTTCTATATTATTCGTAAAAAAAGAAAAAAGATCAGGAAATTTCCTAATCTTCATTCATGTTTATTTGATTTTTTTAGCTAGCATGGTCGCAAAGCGTAGTTGAATACGATTGCCAGTCTCATCGCGACGGTGCAAATGGCCTGGATTTTCATTGTACTTAACCAATTCCCAGTCCTTGTAATAGTCTGCCAATTCCCCTTCTTTAAAGGTAAATGGGAAGTTCACAGAGCAAGGGTAATCTTCCGTATCCATAGCACAAACGATAAGATTATAACCACCAACAGTGGTTTTCTCCTGCATATTTTTGATAATTGCAGGAATGCGGTCCGCTTGTAGAAACATGAGAACAACTGTTGAAACGATAAAATCATATTCTTGCCCAATACTGGCTGAATTGATATCGTAAAGACCAACAGGCATGTCCAAATCTTCCTGCTCCACAATGCTTTGTAAGATTTCAAGGGCCAATTCATTTTGATCCACAGCTGTAACATCAAAACCATTCTGTGCAAGAAAGAGAGAGTTACGGCCCTGACCACAGCCCAAATCCAAGGCTTTTCCTGGTTTTACTGTCTGCATTGCCTCTAGTACCTCTGAATGAACCGGATTGGTATTGTATTTCTTAGGGAAATAATCCTCAGGTTTACAATAAAATTCTAAATACCATTCTACATCATCTGTTACAGCCTCAACTCGGTGCCAGGCTTGTGGTTGTGCCATGGGATTCTCAGCCCCTGCTTCAAAGAGGTGCTCAGCTAAAACCTCACCATATTCTGTCAATTCAATAAACTTGAGAGTTCCCTTCAAAACAGTAATTTTCCCCCAAGTCCCAACCTTGGTATTGTGTTTCTGCTGAACAGCCTCTGGCATGGTTTCTTTAGTCCACAAAGGCATACGTTTATAGGCAACTAGTTTTTCCATCTTCATTTCCTCTTTTTATCGCTGATTAACAGCTTTCATAACACGCGCGATGTCGCGGTTTTGCTCACGTCGTTTGATAGACTCCCGTTTATCATAGTCATGCTTCCCTTTAGCTAAACCTAAAAGGAGTTTAGCGTAACCATCTTTGATATAGACCTTAAGGGGAACCAGGGTCATTCCTGTTCCTTTAGTCTCTTGTTCTAATTTTTGGATTTGTTTCTTATGGAGCAGGAGTTTGCGGCGACGTTCTGGTTCCTGATTCCAGATATTACCCTCTTCGTAAGGAGCGATATGAACATTGCTCAACCAGACTTCCCCATTTTTTACTTGGGCAAAGCCATCCTTGAGATTGATTCGAGCAGCTCGAACGCTCTTGATTTCAGTTCCAGTCAGGACCATTCCTGCCTCTAGCGTATCTACGATTGTATAGTCGTGGCGCGCCTTTTTATTTTGTGCGACGACCTTTCCCTCGCCCTTTGCCATGCTTGGCTCCTTTCTTAGCTACTTCCTTGTAAAAAGGTTTCTTCCCTTTTTTCTTCTTGTCTTTTTGTGAATGCTTGCGCTTATCATTTGAGCGTCCTGATTTTCTCTTGTCTTCCTTCTTATCTGAATGACGACTTGAACCACGCCCTCTGTCACTACGACTAGACTGTTTCAAGCCTTTTTCAATCACATCAAATTCACTTGGAATGTAAGAGAAATCAATCTCCCCCGTCATCTTGTCAGCTCTTTCAACCCGAATGCGAATCTGCTGACCTACACGGAAGGTTGTTCCTGATTTTTCTCCACGAAGGGTCAAATCACGTTCATTAAAATGATAAAATTCAGGTAGATTTGTGATGTGAATCAAGCCTTCGACTGTATTTGGTAATTCAACAAAGAGACCGAATTTAACGATACTAGACACAACTGCATCGTACTCTTCACCCACGTATTCTTCCATATACTCAGCCTTTTTCATGGCTTCGACTTCACGCTCAGCCTCAATGGCACGACGCTCGCGGTTGGAAGACTGGGTCGCAATCTCTGGAATCACTTGCTCAAAATGCTCGGCTATTTCCTTAGAACGGCCGTAATCCCGAATCATACGGTGAACTAGAAGGTCTGGATAACGGCGAATCGGGCTGGTGAAGTGAGTGTAATAGTCGGCAGCAAGTCCATAGTGGCCGTGATTGTGCTCTGAATAGCGAGCCTGCTGCATGGAACGGAGAAGCATCATAGACAATACATCCGCATAAGGCTCTCCCTCAACAGTACGCATGATGTCTTGAAGCGCCTCCTGGCTAATCTCACTGGCAGTCCCATAAATCCGCAAGCCAAAACTTGAAGCATAATCAATAAACTTCTGAACCTTTTCAGCCTTAGGCTCCTCGTGAATTCGATAGATGAAAGGCAAATCCAACTTGCTAAAATGCTCGGCAACTGTTTCATTGGCCATCAACATGAAGGATTCAATCATGCGCTCGGCAATACCACGCTGACGAAGAACAATATCAACAGGCTTACCTTGTATATCAACCAAAATCTTGGCTTCATTGGTATCGAAATTGAGAGCTCCACGTTTCACACGCATGTTTTCTAAAATTTCATGGAGCTTGGCCATAAGTTCTATACTAGGAACAATTTTCTGATACTCTTGTCTCTTTTCCTCGTCACCTGCTAGGATATCATTGACATCACTATAGGTCATACGGAAGCTTGTCTTGATAACCGTTTGTGTAATGGTGTAATTGACTACACGACCATGTTTATCAATCTCCATAATGGCAGACTGGGTCAGACGGTCAACTTGAGGATTGAGAGAGCAAATTCCATTAGACAGTCGTTCTGGAAGCATTGGAACCACTCGGTCTGTTACATAGACTGAAGTCGCGCGGTTAAGAGCTTCCTTGTCAAGGGCAGAACCTTCTGTCACATAGTAGGAAACGTCTGCAATGTGAACTCCAAGCTCCAGATTCCCATTTTTCAAGGCCTTGATATGCACCGCATCGTCCAAGTCCTTGGCATCAGCACCGTCAATGGTAAAGGTAATCTCATCTCTTAGATCCAGACGACCTTCCATATCCTTTTGAGACGGAGCATCCGGCACACTTTCTGCTTCCTTGACAACAACTTCTGGAAATTCTGAGACAATGTCCATAGACTCCAAAACCTCAAGGACATCAATTCCGACATCCGTTGAATGCCCCACCACATCGAGGACACTAGCGACAAAGAAATCATGTTTCTTGCTTGGGTATTTGTCGATAAAGACCTTAAGAACTTCTGTTCCTTCTAGTTTAAGGGCAGGTTTCTTAACATAAATCAGCTGGCTAATTTTCTGGTTTTTAGAACGGATGTAGCCGGCATACTTAGGCTTTTCCTGATCTAGAACGATTTGTCCAACAACGGTTGTCAAACTGTGTTCTAGGATATCGATAATCTTGGCTTCCGCTGCTGTTCCCTTGTTGCGATCAGCGACTTTCTTGATGACGACCTCAACGGTATCGCCATCAATAGCATAATTGACATCATTTTTTCCTACAAAAAGGTCGTCCTCTTCCCCTTCCAGACTGACAAAACCAAAGCCATTTTTATGGGCATGAAAAATCCCCTTGAGAGTAATCTCATGTTTTTTCTTGGCTTCCAAAGCCAGACTGCCATCTTCCTCAAAGCGTATCTGGTGCTTTCTTTCCATTAGGGACAAGGTTTTAATCAACTCACGAAAATCCTTGGAACCGTCTTTTCCCAAAGCCTGAGCCAAGTCATTGACCGTTACCTTTCCCTTATCTTTCAAATATTCTTTTATTCTATCTTTCATATTTTCTTTCTAGATTTTTTAATTTTCTTTTACTGTAAAACCTTCTCAAACATCCTTTAAAAATAAAAAGAGGCAAAGACCTAGTCCTGCCCATTATTTTCTTATCTACTTGATAATACCGTCAATGCTAAGGCAATGGCTAGCCAGAAAAAGACTAAAATCCCTGTCAAACGCTGCATTACAGCTTCAAAACCGCGTGCTTTACTGCGTTCAAACAAATCACCTGAGCTGGCATCAAATACATTGCTGGATTGGTTTTTGGTTGGTTGCATGAAAATCGCAATCACAATCACAACAGATAATACTAATAAAATGGTTAATAATAGGTTATACATATCAAACTCCTTAAAATCCCTATTATTTTACCATAAAATCTACTTAGATTCAAGATGTAGGGTTACTTTTCTTTCCTTGGGACAATACTTTAAAACCTCAATCTTGTCTGGATGGGTTTTTGAGTTTTTACTGGTTAGGTAATTGATACTGCCACAAGAGGAGCATTTGAGATTAATTTTTACTCGCACTAGATTTCCTTTACTTTTAATAATGTTCGAAATTGAAGAAGGTTAAAGAGACAACTAAAGGCAACACAAAGGCTTGTCGCATAAAATACTGCATGGTAGCCAAATTGACCTGCTACTGCAGAACCTGCCATGGGACCAACGACACCTCCCAGATAAAAGAATACCTGATTGAAGGCAAAGACCCTCGAAATGCCGGCTTTGGGAGTCATTTTGCTGAGTAGGGCATTAACCCCGGGAATCAAGGCACCGGTTCCCAGTCCAAAGAGGAAACGATAAAGTCCTAGTTGAAGGGGGCTAGAGGCATTGGCACAGAGGAGATAGATGATGACTGAATAAAACTGGGCGACAACCAAGAGGCGATGGTTGCCCACCTTGTCACCTAGCTTTCCCATAACTCCTGCACTCATCATACTGGAAAAGCCCATACTGGACACAATCAAACCAGAGACAAAAAGAAGATTCTCTGTCTGGCCTAAGTCGCGTACATAAAGAGCTAAGATAGGGCCGATTGATTGGGCTGAAAATTGGATGACAAAACTGGTCAGAAAGAGGTTGACCAAGAGATAGGGATATTTAACTGATGTAAATAATTCCTTTGTTGGGATAGCCTTTTCCTTGGTTACTGGTTGAAAATCTTCCTTGATAAAACAAATAGTCAAAACAGCAGCTAAGAATAGAAAACTACCAACCAGTAAGAAAACAGTACGAATGCCAAATAATTCTGCAATAAATCCCCCGATAAAGGGACCAGTTAGAGTACCTGCAACTACGCCTGTAGACAAAGTACCTAAGGCAGAGCCTGATTTCTCCTTAGGAACCTGACTGGCTATCAAGGCCGTTGCATTAGGAACAAATCCTGCAAATATCCCGTTTAATAAACGAAGAAAGATTAACCAATAGATATTTGGCACAAAGGCTAAGCCTCCCATAGTGATAGTCATGGCCAGACCAGCACGAATCATCATGGGTTTTCGACCGTATTTGTCAGCAAGGATGCCCCAGATAGGAGAAAATAGAGCCGCAGAAATGGCAGAGACAGAAATAGCTAAACCTGCATAAAAAGCGACTTGCTCACTCCCTACACCTAGATTTTCCACAAAGATGGGCATAAAAGGCACAACCAAAGAAATACTGGCTCCTGTCAGAAAATTACCAAACCAGGCAATGCGCAGATTATCCTTCCAGTTAATCTCTGTCATCTTCTCTACCTCCCTCAAGCAGGGAGAACACCTGAGTAAGAAGCTGGACCTGATTCCCATTATTATCAAGAATTTGGCTGGCCAAATCTTTCTTTTTCTCTAAAGGCCACTGGGCTGCCAGACGAAACTCAGCTTCATCTTTGGACAAGTGGTCCCTTTTCATTAGACGTTCTACTTGGACATCTCGGTCCACATAGACCAACCAAGTCTCATCAAACCAAGCGCTGTAGGCCTGCTCAAAAAGTAGGGGAATATCCATGAAGAAAATCTCTTCTGTCTGAGCAAACTGATCTCTCAACGTAGCTAGTTCCTCACGGATAATCTCTCCTTGGATTCGCTTAGACCATTCCTGTTCTTCAGGATTTGAAAAGATGAGACTAGCTAGGAGAGGGCGATTGAGTTCTCCGTTTGCAAGGATTATTTCTTGCCCAAAGTGCTGGACTAGAGCTTCAAACAGACGACCACCAGGTTTCTGTAGTTGGTGGACGACTGCGTCGGCATCCACTACTTGAAAACCTTGCTTTCTTAGAAAATTTGTCACGGTTGACTTACCAGAGGCAATTCCCCCAGTGATTCCGATGATTTTTCCCATCAGATCCTCCTTTGGCACTGAGGACAAAAGTGAGTTCCACGTCCGCCTAATTGGATTTTCTCAATGATGGTGCCACAACGTGAACATTCTTGACCAGCCTTGTCATAGACTTGATGAAAATCCTGCATGGTTCCATCTTCCCCAAAGGCATTGGTATAGGTCCGAATGGTGGAACCACCTTTTTCAACAGCCTGTCCCAATACAGCAATGGTCTGGTCATGAATAGCTGTCGCTTCTGCGGCTGTCAAAGTCTGGGAATGTCTAGCCGGATGAACCTGAGCTCTCCAGAGAACCTCATCCACATAGATATTGCCAAGTCCAGCTACCAAGGTCTGGTCTAGGAGATGGGATTTGATAGGCTTTTTGGACTTAGCAAGGGCAGCTTGAAAGACCTGTAAATCAAAGTCTTGTTCGCTTGGTTCAGGCCCTAATTTTTTAGAAATAAAGTAGGCATCTAAAAGGTCAGGCGCCAAGAGTTCCATAGTACCAAACTTGCGAACATCCTCATAAACAAGCGTTTCACCGTCCTCAAAATGAATCAAAACATGGGCATGCTTGCGTTCAGGAACCTGGTCCAGATAGTAAAAATACTTGCCCTCCATCCGCAGATGGGAAATCAAGACCTTATCTGTCAGGTAGAAAAGCAGATACTTGCCACGACGTCCCATTGACTCAACAATCTGACCAGGCATCTCCTTTTGAAATTCGTCCAAATCTGTCTTAATCATCTTGGGATAGCGAATTTCTACACTCGAAATCTTCTTTCCCAGAATCAATTTTTCCAAGCCACGTCGAACGGTTTCAACCTCAGGTAATTCAGGCATAAGTCCTCCTTCTGTAAAAACAAGAAGCAGGCATGAGCCCACCTCTACTTAGTATTCTTTTTCATTATAGCCAAAGTCAGCCAAATCTAGCTTTTTATCGCGCCAGTTTTTCTTGACCTTGACCCATGTTTCTAGGAAGACCTTGTCTCCTAGCATAAGTTCGATATCACGACGGGCCATGCTACCGATTTTCTTAAGCATAGCGCCACCTTTACCGATGATAATCCCTTTTTGGCTATCGCGCTCGACCATGATGGTTGCACGGATGTGAACCTTGTCTGTCTCTTCATCTCGTTTCATAGAATCCACAACTACTGCAACAGAATGCGGAATCTCTTCACGAGTTAGGTGCAAGACTTTCTCGCGAACCATTTCTGAAACCAAGAATCGTTCTGGATGGTCTGTGATTTGATCAGACGGGAAATATTGGAAACCTTCGTCCAGATTTTCACTCAAAATATCCACTAGACGAGAGACGTTATTCCCTTGAAGAGCTGAGATTGGTACAATTTCCTTGAAGTCCATCTGATTACGGAAATCATCAATCTGAGATAAAAGCTGGTCTGGGTGAACCTTATCAATCTTGTTCACCACCAGAATGACAGGAACCTTGGCAGCCTTGAGACGTTCGATAATCATATCATCGCCCTTACCACGCGCCTCATCAGCAGGCACCATGAAAAGAACGGTATCCACTTCACGAAGGGTGCTATAGGCAGATTCGACCATGAAATCTCCGAGAGCTGTTTTAGGTTTGTGAATCCCTGGTGTGTCGATAAAGACGATTTGTTCCTTATCAGTCGTGTAAATTCCCATGATTTTGTTGCGCGTTGTTTGCGCCTTGTCACTCATGATGGCAATCTTTTGCCCCATAACGTGATTTAAAAAAGTTGACTTCCCAACATTGGGACGTCCTAAAATGGCTACAAAGCCTGATTTAAAAGTCATAATTTCCTCTTACTGTTTAAAATAATAAATCCCAGATTCGTGGGAGAAAAATCAATGCGCCTGTTAAGGCTGCAAAAAGAGAAACCACTAATACCGCGCCAGCCGCCATATCCTTGGCATTTTTAGCCAGCATGGAAAAGTGATAGTGACTGGCCAAATCCACCACATTTTCAATAGCAGAGTTGATAATCTCAAACGCTACTACCAAGAAAATGCTCAATAGGAGAAAGAGCCATTCGATTCGTGACACCTGAAAAACAAAACCTGCAAGAATGACTACAAGAGCCGTCACTGCATGTTTTCGCATATTGCGTTCTTCCTTGATAGCAGTAAAAATTCCTGTGATGGCAAATTCTAAACTGGATATCAGGTCACGATTTTTCCATTTTCGTTTATTGTCTTGTGAGTCCATAGGCTGTCAAAATTTCTTCTTGTAAACCGAACATCTCCGCTTCTTCTTCCGGAGTGTAGTGATCATAGCCGTTGATATGTAAAAAGCCGTGCACTGCCAAGAAGCCCATCTCACGCTCAAAGCTATGGCCATATTCCTCAGCCTGCTCATGAGCCTTATCAATAGAGATGAACAATTCCCCAATATAGGCATCAAACTCAGACATCATCTCTGCTAATTCTGGATTTTCAAGTAAATCCTCTTCGTCAAAGGCAATTTCCAACTCTGGCTTGTACTCAAGGCTGATGACATCTGTCGGACGGTCTGTGTCACGGTACTCCAGATTGAGTTCATGACTACGCTCGTTGGTCACAAAGGTGACTGCCATCTCCTTGTCTTCTTTTCCCAATTTTTGGGCTGCAAATTCCAAAATTTCTTGGGTTTGTTGCAACATTTCTTTTGAAACTTGACCAGTTTCATCTACCATTTCAATATACATGTGCTTCTCGTTTCTCTTTACTTGGCTTTATTATACCACATTTCCATGATTTTATTCTACCTTTTTGATATAATACTATGGAATACAATCACAAGGAGAGAACGATGTCATTTGACGGATTTTTTTTACACCACATGGTTGAGGAATTGCGAAGAGAGTTAGTGAACGGTCGCATCCAGAAAATCAATCAGCCTTTTGAACAAGAGTTGGTCTTGCAAATCCGTAGCAATCGCCAAAGCCATCGCCTGCTCCTTTCTGCCCATCCAGTTTTTGGACGCATTCAGCTGACCCAAACGACTTTTGAAAATCCAGCTCAACCTTCTACCTTTATCATGGTTTTGAGAAAGTATTTGCAGGGGGCCCTGATTGAGTCGATTGAGCAAGTGGAAAATGACCGTATTGTGGAAATCACGGTTTCCAATAAAAACGAGATCGGAGACCATATCCAGGCTACCTTGATTATCGAAATCATGGGCAAACACAGTAATATTCTACTGGTCGATAAAAGCAGTCATAAAATCCTCGAAGTTATCAAACACGTCGGTTTTTCACAAAATAGCTACCGCACTTTGCTACCTGGGTCAACCTATATCGCTCCGCCAAGTACGGAATCTCTCAATCCTTTTACTGTCAAGGACGAGAAACTCTTTGAAATCCTGCAAACACAGGGGACGACAGCTAAACATCTTCAAAGTCTCTTTCAAGGTCTGGGACGCGACACGGCAAATGAATTGGAAAACATTCTAGTTAGTGATAAACTTTCCACTTTCCGTAACTTTTTCAATCAAGAAACCAAGCCTTGCTTGACAGAGACTTCCTTCAGTCCAGTTCCTTCTACAAATCAAGTAGGAGAGCCTTTTACTAGCCTTTCTGACTTGCTGGACACCTACTATAAGGACAAGGCTGAACGGGACCGCGTCAAACAGCAAGCCAGTGAACTCATTCGTCGTGTTGAAAATGAACTTCAAAAAAATCGTCATAAGCTTAAAAAACAAGAAAAAGAGTTACTGGCGACAGACAACGCTGAAGAATTTCGTCAAAAGGGGGAATTACTGACAACCTTCCTCCATCAAGTTCCTAATGACCAAGATCAGGTTATCCTAGACAACTACTATACTAATCAACCTATCACAATTGCGCTTGATAAGGCCTTGACTCCCAACCAGAATGCCCAACGCTATTTTAAACGGTATCAGAAACTCAAAGAAGCTGTCAAATACTTGACTGAGCTGATTGAGGAAACTAAGGCAACCATTCTCTATCTGGAAAGTGTAGAAACCGTCCTCAACCAAGCTGGACTGGAAGAAATCGCTGAAATCCGTGAAGAATTGATTCAAACAGGTTTTATCCGCAGAAGACAACGGGAGAAAATCCAGAAACGCAAAAAACCAGAACAATATCTAGCAAGCGATGGCAAAACCATCATCTATGTCGGCCGAAACAACCTACAAAACGAGGAGCTAACCTTTAAAATGGCACGCAAGGAAGAACTTTGGTTCCATGCTAAGGACATTCCTGGAAGCCACGTTGTCATCTCAGGAAATCTTGACCCATCCGATGAAGTCAAAACAGACGCAGCAGAACTTGCAGCCTACTTCTCTCAAGGTCGCCTGTCGAATCTGGTCCAGGTGGATATGATTGAAGTCAAGAAACTCAACAAACCAACTGGTGGCAAACCAGGCTTTGTCACTTACACAGGACAAAAGACCCTCCGTGTCACACCAGATCCAGAAAAAATCGCATCTATGAAAAAATCCTGATTTTACTTGAAATCAGGATTTTTAACTTACTATTCACTCAAATCATATCCAATTATAGGACTAATCTTTGCCACCTAGCTTCTCATTGATTTTCATCATCACACTAGCAATTTTTTCACCCCAATAAGGATCTGAGGCATATTCCACATTCATACCAGATGCCTTGTTTCCAAGGAAAGTTCTGCCCCTATCGATATAATTTTCCTTAATCCACTTGCTTGCACCTAAAATTCCCTTATCCACATCATCAAATGTCTTGGCAGAAAGGTAAGGGGTCGTATCATAGGCTGTAATTCCAAAGAAATTATTCTTATCTTTGGCAATCTTACTTCGTCCCCAATCACTTTCTAAAGCACTATGGGCAAGGAGGTAAAGGGCATTGATATGATAATGTTCTTCGGCTTCCTTAAAAGTAGCTCCCTTATTTTCTAAGAGACTATTATTAATATTTAGCAAACTAAATACCTTATCCAAGTCTTCAGCACTATAGTTTGTAGCCTCTGTCAATTCTTTAAAAAGGAAGGGATTTTCAAGGTTAAAACCATCAAAATGCAGCCCATCTGCCGAATAATATTTCTTGCCTACTTCCATATCAGAAAGATGAGCAGCTACTGGGATACTAGCATTCTGAGCCACATAGTGATAAAGACGGTGTCCATCACTCTCATAATAAGGGATAAAGTCCTTACTAGCATCTAGTGCTTGTAAATCTTCTGTTTTCATATAGCCTGACAAACCAGAAATAGTAATAGCCAGGCGCTTGTCATCACTTTTTCTATCCTTATCTAGCCAAACAACACTACCTTGCGATATATAGGACAGCTTTTCACCATCTGCATTATAGATATTTGCAGTAACTGGAAGGACCTGATAATAATCAGAGCTAGTCTTCGACTCCTTATTCCACTTTCCATCGCTTCCTAGCTGATGACCATCAATAGTCTCATTTTTTGCCATGTAGCCACCGGATTTGAAGTAGTACCAGGCTTGATTTTTAGAATCGTATACCCATTCTTTATCAGCCATTTTGCCATCAGATTTAAGGTAAAACCATGACTCCTTATCCCAAATCCATTCATTGGCTGCCATATAGCCACCGGATTTTAGATAATAATAGTGACCATTTTCGAAAATCCATTCTTTATCAGCATGATTTCCATTTTCTTTGATATAAAACCAAGATTGGTATTGTTTGTCAAAAAGCCAACCTTGCTGTACTTTAGCGCCACTAGCACTCACATAAGCCTGTTCAATCCACTGACTTGTCAGTAAATAACCACCAGATTTGAAATAATAGTCCTTACCTTTGATTTGGAGCCATTCTTTCTCTGCGTGTTGGCCATCTGCTTTGATATAAAACCAAGCATCATATTGAGAATCATAGACCCAGTCTTCTATTACCTTGGCACCTGTAGCACCGACATAGGAAGCTCCTAGCCAAGCATTTCTTTTCATCTTTCCATCTTGGTCAAGATAATAGAGGACTCCCTTGTCTTCTATCCATTCTGACTTGGCCATATAGCCACCAGATTTGAGGTAAAAATAGTCATCACCTTGCTTTAGCCATTCATTTTCAGCATAGTTGGCATCTTCTTTTATATAAAACCAAGATTGATAGTGAGCATCAAAAACCCACTCATTAGCTGCTTGACTCCCATCTGCTTTCAGGTATTGTTTTCCTTGCCAAGTACCATCACTAGCCATTGCACTCTCTGGTCTGGCTAAGAAAAATAGCAGAGCTAAAAAAACAAATCTCAATTTCTTCATAAACTTTCTTCCTCTGTTCTTTCTATTTTATTGTATCAAAATTCTCTATAATCAACATTACAAACTGATAAAAAATCAAGAACAGATTGATTGCAGTTTACCTCAGAGACTCTTTTACTTCCTTGCGTAGATCTTCCAGACTGCTAATGCCGTATTTGTCCATGGCTTTTGGCAGATTTTCGATGATATCAGGACAGGCATATGGATTGGTAAAGTTGGCTGTTCCAACTCCTATAGCAGATGCTCCAGCCAGATACATTTCTAGGGCAGCTTCAGCCGAATCCACTCCTCCCATTCCAATGATAGGCAGGTCTGTTGTTTGGGCGACTTGGCGGATAAGTTTGAGGGCTACTGGAAAGACTGCTGGACCAGACATTCCACCTGTTCCATTGGCCAAGATTGGTTTTCTGGTTTTGAGGTCAAAACGCATTCCAACCAGAGTATTAATCATAGTCAAGCCACTTGCTCCTGCATCCTCTGCTGCCTTTGCGACAGTAACGATATCGGTCACACTAGGGGTTAATTTGACATAAACTGGCACATCAGAGGCTTCCACAGCTGCTTTCACCACATCATAAGCTAAATCTGGATCTTGACCAATCAAGAGTCCATGATTACAGTGATCTACGTTGGGACAAGAAATATTGAGCTCAATAGCCTTCACATTAGTTGCCTTGGAAATACCATGAGAAACAGCCGCATACTCTTGTTTTGAAAAACCAGCTACATTGGCAATAATAGGAAGATTTGGATATTCTCTTTCCAACCAAGGTAGCTTTTCAGCCAAAACAACTTCCAAACCAGGATTTTGCAAACCGATTGCATTAAGCATACCAGCGGGTGTTTCTGCCACCCTTGGAGTTGGATTGCCAAAACGGGGTTCAAGAGTTGTCGCCTTGATCATAATAGAACCCAAAAGGTCTAAATCATAGTACTTGGCATACTCTTGACCAAAACCAAAACAGCCTGATGCTGGAATAATCGGATTTTTCAAATCCAAACCAGGTAGAGAAACTTGTAAACGATTTGTAGTCATAATTTTCTCCTTATAATACAACTGTTCCTGTGCGGAAAACAGGGCCATCTTCACAGACGCGTTGGCTGACCGTCTCACTTTCTGGTACTTTTAGGACACAGGCATAGCAAGCCCCCATCCCACAAGCCATACGAGATTCCAAAGATAGATAGGCTCTTGGATGGTCATAAAAGTTTTGATTGATATACTTCATCATTCCAGGTGCCCCACATGAGTAAACAGCATCAAACGGACTATCTAAATCATTGATGACAACAGAAACATTCCCCTTGATTCCATAAGAACCATCATCTGTCGTTACAAAGACCTGCCCATATTGAGCCAATTCCGTCTCTAAAATAACAGCATCCTTAGTCGCAAAACCGAGGACAGTCACTACTTTCACACCACGCGCATGCAATTCCTTGGCCACCTCAAGCAATGGAGGTACACCAATCCCCCCTCCAACTAAGAGAACCTGGTTCTGCTCGTCTAGGTCAGACAAGTCAAAACCATTTCCCTGAGGACCCATCACATCAAGAGTATCTCCCTGACTTAAGGTTGAAAAAATAGCAGTCCCAGTTCCCTCAATCCGATAAATGAGATGACACTGCTTGTTAACCTTATCAATAGACGAAATTGAAATAGGACGACGCAAGAGATGGGCATCATCAGGCACGCGCAGATGTAGAAATTGACCTGCTCGCATGGCTTCAACCATTTCCCCCTCTAGGACTAATTCAAAGATTGCAGGCGCAATTTCCTCCTGTGCAACCACCTTCATGGTTTCCAATCGAATCGCACCCATACGTTTCTTACATGTGGGATTCATTACTTTTCCTCCTTAAATTTTAAGGGGACCAGATAAAGAAAAGACCTTGCTAGTGCAAGGCCTCAGTTAAAATCGTACAACACAAGAGAGCACACTTAAAAAGTCTCCTCTAGAAAATTGTACTATTCTTTTATCTGACACCTTGTGAGTCTCTCTGGACTCCCCTTAAAGGTTAAATTTTTACTATTATACTCTTTCAGCTAAAAAAAGTCAAGTAAAAAACGAACATTCTACTTGACTTCAAGAAATTATTTTTCACGAATGACTTCGACCTTGTAGCCATCAGGGTCTTTGACAAAGTAATAGTTAGGTGCAGTTCCTGGTAGACCATTTGGCTCAGTCACTTCATAGCCTTTTGCACTGTGCTCTTGATGAAGAGCTTCAAGATCGGGTGTACTGAGGGCGATATGGGCAAATCCATCTCCAACCACATAAGGACCATGATCGTAGTTATAAGTCAACTCCAACTCATAGTCATCACCCTCAAGACCTAGATAGACAATCGTGAAGGCATGGTCTGGAAAATCTCTGCGACGCAATTCTTTAAATCCAAAAGCATCTTGATAAAATGCAATTGATTTTTCAAGGTTTTCTACTCGCAAGCAAGTGTGTAGCATTTTTGAAGCCATATTTTTCTCCTTTATTTTCAAAAAGACTGGGACAATCCTGTTCCAGTCTTATCTGTTATTATTTACCAAGTTTTGCTTTAGCTGCATCTGCAAGAGCTGTGAAAGCTGCTGCATCGTTAACAGCCAAGTCAGCAAGCATTTTACGGTTAACTTCGATCTCAGCCAATTTCAAACCATGCATCAATTGTGAGTATGAAAGTCCGTTCATACGAGCTGCCGCGTTGATACGAGTGATCCACAATTTGCGGAAGTCACGTTTTTTCTGACGACGGTCACGGTATGCATAGTAGTAAGAGTTCATTACTTGTTCTTTTGCAGTACGGAACAAGATGTGTTTAGCTCCATAGTAACCTTTTGCTAATTTAAGAATACGTTTACGACGTTTGCGTGATACAACGCCACCTTTAACACGTGCCATGTTTTATTTCCTCCAAATATTTCCTAGAATTGTTTACTTACAGTCAAGCTATTATTTCAAGCGAGTAAGCATTGCTTTGATACGTTTGTAATCTCCTGAATGCACCATAGATGCTTTACGAAGATGACGACGTTGTTTCTTAGTTTTTCCGTGGAAACGGTGAGAAGTGTAAGCACGGAAACGTTTAAGTCCACCAGAACCTGTACGTTTGAAACGTTTAGCTGATGCGCGGTGTGTTTTTTGTTTTGGCATGATTTTTTCTCCTTTATTTAACTTTCTGACAATTATTTTTTGTCAGTCGCTGGCGCCAATTGCATGAACATTTGACGTCCATCCATTTTAGCACGTTGTTCGATGATTGCAATATCTTGAGTTGCTTCAGCAAACTCGGCTAAAACTTTTGCACCAATCTCTTTATGGGTAATCATACGACCCTTAAAGCGAATAGATACCTTAACTTTATTTCCTTTTTCAAGGAATTTGCGTGCATTGCGAAGTTTTGTATCAAAGTCACCCTTGTCAATAGTTGGACTTAGACGAACTTCTTTCACAGTAACAACACTTTGTTTTTTACGTTGTTCTTTTTGCTTCTTCTGGTACTCAAATTTGAACTTACCGTAATCCATAATTTTTGCAACAGGCGGTTTGGCTTGGGGTTGAATCAATACTAGGTCAACATTAGCGTTATCAGCCAAAGCTTGCGCTTCGCTGAGTGGCTTGATGCCTAGCTGTTCTCCTTCAAGACCAATCAAGCGAACTTCACGTACACGAATCTCATCATTGATGAATAAGTCTTGCTTTGCTATGGTTTTCACCTCTTTTGTTTTATTAGAGAAAAACAATAGCGGACTCGTAAATATACAAGCCCGCACGTTATGATAGCGTTTCTTAGAAACTTTTCATCCGTAGGGCCAGGCAACTTGATGTCACAAGGCGAGAAGCTCTCACTTCTGCTTTTCTCAACTTTTATATGATACCAAGTTTTCGAGCCCTTGTCAAGATAAAAAGTTATTTTTTTGAAAAGTTTGTGCTCGTTAACCAACCGTTTCAATCTTCCAACTATTCCATCCTTTAAAGCGTATAGCTCCATGCTGGTCAGTTCGATAAACTTTACTATTGACACCTTCCAGTCGTGTCAAGGTTTCCTGATGGGGGAGTTTCGTTCGATTGTTCTTTCCAACTGAAATGAGTGTAATCTCTGGTTTGAGTTTTTCTAGGAAAACTGGGGTTGTTGAATTTTTAGAACCATGTTGGCCAGCTTTCAAAACATCCACCTCTAGGTCAGGATAGTGCTTCAGCAAGTCCCTCTCTCCTTTCTCCTCCAAATTTCCTGTAAAAAGAAAGTTCTTATCCAAAAGTTTTCCATACAGAACCAGGCAATCTTCATGCCCTCCATCTCCCATTTTCCTTGGAGATAGAACTTCTAACTGACTTCCAAAAATTGGCAAGTTCTCTCCTACTGTCACACTACGCACCTTGGTTTGAGTCGCCTGTAGTTCTGCCACAAATTCCTTCTGTTTCAAACTGCCTTTTGACACTAAAATTTCGCCTACATGGAAAGCCTTGGTCACCTCCAACAAATCTCCAACATGCTCCTTGTCCGTATTTGTCAAAATTAGCTGGTCAATCTTGGCTACTCCCCTACTTTTGAGATAGGGTATCAAGGTTCGCTGGGCATTGCTGGTCGTCACCTTTTCTTGCCAATCCTCAATTTTCTTGCTAGACTCTGCCTTACCGCCCACATCTATGAGAATGGTTTTCCCGGTTATATCCCGTAGGAAAATACTTTCGCCTTGCCCCACATCCAGCATGGTAATTTCATTTTCCAGTGGATGCTTAGTCAAGAAAAAGAGACCCAGAATAAGTAAGCTGAAACCAGCTGCTCTTTTGATATTTTTCCTCAAATCATAGACCAAAGCCAAAGAAATTAGCAGTAGCATCAACAGCCATGCATTGGGTTGTCCAAAGACCAAAGGCCTACTTGCCAGCTGCGATACCAAGCGAATAATGCTTTCCAACCATTCAAAGATAAAATTCAGCTGAGTGACTGGATAGAGAAAGGAAAGGGCAAATAAGATGGACAAGAGCGGTAAAAAGACCAAGTCAAATAGAAAGGAAAAGACAAAGGTTAAAAGGATGGACCATGGTTGAAATTCTGCAAAATAGAAGGATAAAATGGGCAATATTCCCAAGGAAATGACTAGACTTTCTCTAGCAACAGCCTTGAGCCCCTCCCCTTCTTTGCTGGTCATAGTCAAGATAAAAGCATAGGCGCAGGACAAGACTCCTCCTGCTGTCAAGAAAAAGTTGGGCATGACGATAAAGAGGACAAGCACCGTCAAGGCAAAATTATTCAAGCCCTTAACCACATGTTGAGCCAGTAGCTTCTGCAAGAGACTGCGAATGACTGATGCTGAAAATCCTGTCAGACCTGCATAAATGAGGGAAAAGGGATAAGTTAGCCATTTCAACTTTTCTTGGGTCAAGCCCAATCGTAAGAGAAGTTTCTTAAAGCCATCCATGAAAAAACCTACCTGCATGCCCGACAAGGCAAAAAGATGGATAATTCCTAGACTAGAATAAAGCTCATTCATCTCCTCAAAGTCCGTATCCAAATGTCCCAGCAATAGCCCCGTCATGTAGTTACGCATAGGGTCTGGAAAGTGTGTCTTAATCCAAACTACAGCCTTTCGACGTAAGCTGGACAGATTTTCACCTATATCCCAACTGCCAACCTTTTGAAGTGAGTGGATTTTTTTGATATTGATAGTCTGGTAAATTCCCTGAGTCTTCAGATAGGCTTGGTAGTCAAAGCCTCCAAAATTTCTCTGCCCTTCTGGCTCCGAAAGTTTTCCTTCAAGTTCTATCTCATGAAGGTCTGTTAAGACTTGAAAGGCTTCTTTTTCATTCTCGGACTGAATCTTGTAATAGACCTGAAAAATGCGTCCATCAGACTTACCACGAAAAGATAGGCTATCTCCATTGACCTTAATAGTGTCAGGCAAAATCCGTACCCTTTCAACAAAATCCGCTAGGTTTTGACTCGCTTGGCTCTGTTGCCAATTTTGAAAAACAAACCAAAATCCAAAGATTCCGCAAATTGCTAAAACTTTTCCAGCAGATTTCCACGGAAATTGGATAAAGAGACAGACCAGCTGAAAAACAAAGCCTAACAGTGCGATATAGGATGCTGAGAAAATGGCGTAGTAAAGCCAGAGCAATAGAAAACTCAGATAGATTAGGGGAATAGGGAAAGTCTTAATCCACTGTAACATAGTCTTTTAACTTTTCTATGGTTTTAGTACCAATACCAGAAACCTTCTTGAGTTCATCAACCGACTTGAATTTCCCATTTGATTCACGATGGTCGATAATATCCTGAGCACGTTTACCACCCAATCCCTTGACCTGCTTGAGCTCTTCCAGACTGGCCTTGTTGAGATTGACCTTCTTGTCCTTGCTTGTTGAAGAAGGCGCTCCAGAACCTGCCTGTTGACTAGCTACTTCTTCTCCCTTAGATGGAACGTAAACCAGAGCCTCATCACTAACTTTCTGAGCTAGATTGAGCGACTTGCTGTCTGCTTGTTCTGTCAAGCCACCAGCCTTCTGAACAGCATCATTGACTCGACTACCTACCGGCAAATCATAAATCCCTGGCGATTTAACAGCACCTTTCACATCTACGGTGATTAGATCTTGTTCAACCGGTTCTTCCTTTTCTTCCTTCTTCACATCCTTTTCGGTCGATGAATCCTTGGAAACAGCTGTAACTTCTGCCTGCAAATTCGTTTCTTTGACAGGTGTGTGTGGAGCTGGCTTTAGCAGGAAAAATCCTCCTACAAGCAAGCCCAGACCGGTACAGATAACAATGATTTTATATTCTTTAATTTTCTCGATAATTGCTTCCATATTTTCTCCTCTCTTAGATTATTCGTAAGAGGAAGAAAAAACAGTTGAAAATTTCTTCTCAACTGTTTATTTATTTGCAAAATAGTCTTCCTTTGTCAAGACATAATGAACCCTTGTAACGATTCGGCCTTCTTCATGCTGGTCCATACAAGCATATGGGTCTAAGTGTGAAAAACGCATACCCGATTTCTCCATGACCTTACCTGATGCGGGATTAGCCTTATCGTGTAAAGCAATCAACTTATTCATCCCTATCTTTTCAAAAGCTAGCTCAATTACGGCACGATTGGCTTCTGTCGTTAATCCTTGATTCCAATACTTTTTATTGATAATGTAGCCAATAGCCGCCTTCTTAAGAGCAGGATCAATCTTGTGCAAATCAATGGTACCGATAAACTGACCATTGCTTTTTAGTTCTATTCCCCACCGTCCCAAGGGATTGGCCAAGTAGAACTGAGCAATATTATTTTGAGTTTCTTCCAAGCTTTGATTGGTTGGAAAAGTGTAGCGCGTATTTTCTATGTCCGAGGCATAGTCAAACATTTCTTCCGCATCATCCAAGGTTACAGGTCTAAGCAATAAACGCTCAGTCTCGACTATGGGATACTGAGCTAGTTTTAAAAAGATTGATTCCATACTTCTCCTCCATTTAAAAATATTTTCTACCAGTCTAGCATAAAAAAGAAGTTACAACAAGTTTTCCTTGCTTTTTAAAGCGGTTTCATATAGAATAAATTCATCACCTTATTTTATAGATAATTGTGATAAATCATTTACAACCCGTCAATAGAAAGGGAGTTTTTCTCTATGTTAATTGGAATTCCAAAAGAAATTAAGAATAATGAAAACCGTGTCGCCCTCACACCTGCTGGTGTCCACAGCTTAGTCGGTCGTGGTCATCGCGTCCTTATCGAAACAAATGCTGGTCTCGGTTCTGGCTTTACTGATGATGACTATCAAAAGCAAGGAGCTGAGATTGTCGCTACTGCTGGTGAAGCCTGGGCTGCAGAGTTGGTCGTGAAAGTAAAAGAACCATTAGCTTCTGAATATGGTTACTTACGTGACGACTTGCTTCTCTTCACCTACTTGCATATGGCTGCTGCTCCTGAATTAGCCGAAGCCATGTTAGCAGCCAAAACAACAAGTATCGCTTATGAGACTGTCCGTGATGATCAGGGGCAGTTACCACTCCTCATTCCTATGAGTGAGGTTGCAGGCCGTATGGCAGTTCAAATCGAAGCTCACTTCTTGACCAAACAAGCTGGTGGATCTGGTGTCCTACTTGGTGGTGTACCAGGCGTTCCAAAAGGAAAAGTCACTATCATCGGTGGTGGTGTCGTAGGAACTCATGCTGCCCGCATCGCACTTGGACTTGGTGCCCAAGTGACCATCCTTGATATCAGTGCTAAACGTCTCTCTGAATTCGAGGAAGTTTTTGGTCATCAAATTCAAACCCTCATGTCCAATTCATTTAACATCGAAGCCAGTGTGAGAGATGCGGATGTTGTTATTGGGGCGGTTCTCATCCCCGGTGCCAAAGCACCAAAATTGGTGACAGATAAGATGGTCAAGCAAATGCGTCCAGGTTCTGTCATTGTGGACGTTGCCGTTGACCAAGGTGGTGTTATCGAAACAGCTGACCGTGTGACAACGCACGATGAACCTGTCTATGAAAAACATGGTGTACTTCACTACGCCGTTGCTAACATCCCTGGTGCTGTTGCCCGTACTTCTACCATTGCCCTTACAAATGTCACTATTCCTTATATCGAAGCTTTGACAGAAAAAGGATTCGCACAAGCAATTTCTGAAGATGAGGGCTTGCGCCAAGGTGTTACCACTTATCAAGGTTACTTAACCAGTCTTCCAGTAGCCCAAGGTCTCGATAAAAAACATAGTCCAATTGACGAACTAGTATAAACAATCTAATTATCAGATAAAAGAAAGAGCAATTCCACCTGAACTGCTCTTTTTTGCTATTCTGTTTCTTCTTCACTTTTTTCCATTTTGACCGGTGCTGGTTCATAAGCTCGGATAATCTGAGCAACAACTGGATGGCGAACCACATCCTTGGCTGAAAAATGAACAAAGTCAATTTGATGGATGTTCTTGAGTTTTTCTTGAGCATCAATCAAACCAGACTTGACGTTACGTGGAAGATCAATCTGACTGATATCTCCATTGACAATCATCTTAGAATTAAAACCTAAACGAGTCAAAAACATCTTCATCTGCATGATAGTCGTATTTTGCGCCTCATCTAAAATAACAAAAGCATCATCCAAGGTTCGTCCACGCATGTAGGCAAGGGGCGCAATTTCGATAATTTCACGCTCCATGAGACGAGTCGTTTGGTCTTTCCCTAGAATCTGATATAAGGCATCATAAACTGGACGGAGATAAGGATCCACCTTTTCTTTTAGGTCTCCTGGAAGAAAACCTAGACTTTCACCTGCTTCTACTGCTGGTCGAGTCAAGATAATGCGCTTGACCTGACCACGCTTGAGGGCAGTTACGGCCAAAGTAACTGCAAGAAAGGTCTTCCCGGTCCCTGCAGGCCCAATTCCAAAGGTCACATCGTGCTGTTTAACACTGTCCACATAAAGTTTTTGACCCAGTGTTTTGACACGGATAGGTTTCCCTGTATTATCTTTGATAATTTCTTCTTCGTAAAGGGCAACAAACTTGTCGATTTCATCGTTTTTGACCATGCTAATTGCAGTCACCACATCTGGCGTCCCAACCGTCATCCCACGATTCACCAAAACCATCAAGGCTTGAATAACTTGACGGGCTTCCTCACAGGCAGTCTCTTCTCCCAAAACCTGTACAATCTCAGTACGAGCATGAATCACCACATCAAGCTCTTCTTCCATCAAACGAAGATGGCGTTCATTGGAACCAAAAAGATGAAACAGGTCATCTGGATGACTCAGTTGAATGTCTATTGAATGTTCCTTCAAATAAAGAACCTCTCTAATCCTTTTATTTCTTTTTATTATAGCAAAGGGGCGGAGAAATTACTAGCCCAAACCCAGTGAATCATGCTAGTGTTCTAAGTATTCTTGCCAGATAGCGTCAAAGTCTCCTAGGTTAAAAGAGAAACTGGCATGCTCCTCCAAAAAGCGACTCACCTCATCAAAATCATCGGTGTGTTTTGGGAAGGAAGACTCTTCAAAAGCTAGGTCTGCCAAGATAGCTTTAGGACTATTACTTTTAGGATTGCGCTCGGTCATGAGCCAAGTGTAAAATGATTTTCTCATAAATCTCCCTAAATCAACTCTGTCCCAAACTGGTCTTGCTTGATTTTACCAGCCTTCATTAAGCCACCTAAAGCTTTCTTGAACTGACCTTTAGAAATGCCAAAGGTTGCCTTGATGTCGTCTGGAGATGACTTATCATTTAAGGTCATGAAACCGCCATTGCTTTCCAAGTAAGTCAAAATCATCTGAGCATCATTTTCCAACATTTCAAAAGAACGTGGTTTGAGGGAGAGGTTCAAGGTACGGTCCACTTCACGGAAACCAATGACACGCGCATCTAGAACTTGTCCCAAACGTGGCTCTGCGTAACGCTCGCTAGGATGGATAAAACCAAGCATGTTATTTTCTGGCAGATAGACAAAGGTCCCTGACAGCTTGAGACGGTAAACAATGGCTGGCCAGTTTTGATTCTGCATGTTGTTGTAGGCAGGACGAGCCAGACGTTGGAAATCTTCTTGATAAGCCAAGAGTCCCCAGATACGGTCTTTCTTGTCCACTTCAAGACGGATGTAGAGTTGGTCGCCCTTCTTAGGCCAAAGTTCCTTAAGCTCAGGGAGGATATCGAGTGACACAACGATTTCCTTGTCAGGAAGGCCTGTATCCACAAAGACACCCAAGTCTTTACGAACTTCCGTTACAGTTCCCCAACCAAATTGGTCCTGAGTGGCAGTCACTTCTATGGTTGTCAGGCGGAGTTTTTGCTTCATATCCGTGTAGGCAAAACCTTTGACCGTATCCCCTACTGTATGTTGACCTTCTTCCTTAGCAAGAGCATAGGTTTGACCATCCTTTTGCACAAAGTAAAAACGGTCGTTTTCATCGATGATGAGTCCAACGATAAAACTTGCAAGATTTGTATTCATATTTCCTTCTTTCGAATAAAACTCAGCCAGCAATGCCAACTGAGTTTTTCTGTTTATTTTTAGACTTCCAAAAGTTCTTTCTCTTTGTTAGCAGTCATGTCGTCGATGTGTTTAACAGCATCGTCTGTTACTTTTTGAATGTCTTTTTCAAGAGTCTTCAATTCGTCTTCAGTGATTTCTTTTGCTTTTTCTTGTTTCTTAGCTTCATCCATAGCATCGCGACGGATATTGCGGACAGCCACTTTAGCATTTTCTCCGACCTTCTTCACTTCTTTAGCAAGGTCACGACGAGTTTCTTCTGTAAGAGCAGGGATAACCAAGCGAATCACAGAACCGTCGTTAGCTGGTGTGATTCCAAGATCAGAAGCGTTCAAAGCACGTTCGATGTCTTTCAATGAAGACTTGTCAAATGGTGTTACCAACAAAACACGCGCTTCTGGAATCGTAATTGAAGCGATTTGGTTAAGAGGAGTTTCGACTCCATAGTATTCTACATGTACACGGTCAAGCAAGCTTGCATTGGCACGGCCAGCACGGATACCACCAAATTCACGAGCAAGTGATTGGTGAGACTGGGTCATTCTCTCTTTAGCTTTTTCAATAATTGCGTTAGCCATAATCTTTCTTATTCCTTTTCTTAGATATTATTTGAAACTGTTGTTCCGATATTTTCACCAAATACGACACGTTTGATGTTGCCTGGTTGGTTCATGTTGAAGACAACCAAGTCAATGTCGTTGTCCATAGAGAGGGTTGAAGCTGTTGAGTCCATGATACGAAGACCTTTATTGATAACATCACGGTGAGTCAATTCTTCAAATTTAACAGCTGTCTTGTCCTTCTTAGGATCGGCATTGTAAACACCATCTACGCCATTTTTAGCCATAAGGATAGCATCCGCTTCGATTTCAGCTGCACGAAGGGCCGCTGTTGTATCTGTTGAGAAGTAAGGTGAACCAATTCCGGCACCAAAGATAACGATACGGCCTTTTTCAAGGTGACGAAGGGCACGTCCACGGACATAAGGCTCTGCCACTTGTTGCATAGCAATAGCTGTTTGCACACGTGTATCAACCCCAACTTGTTGCAATGAATCTGCCATCACAAGAGCATTCATAACAGTCCCAAGCATTCCTGTGTAATCTGCCTGAACGCGGTCCATACCTGCTTCTGCTGCAGGTTCTCCACGCCAGAGATTTCCTCCACCAATAACAAGGGCAATTTCGATACCTAAGCTATGAACTTCTTGAATCTCTTTTGCGATTGTTTGAACTGTTTGGATATCAATCCCTACGCCACGTTCACCGGCAAGGGCTTCACCTGATAACTTGATTAAAATACGTTTATACTTGGGATTCGCCATTTTCACTCTCCTTTTTTTATCCTACCTATTTTATCACAATTTCTAAGATTTTTATAGTATCATGAGCAATTCTTTGAAAAAAATTAGACTGTTAAAAATTCCTCTAAGTCGCTAAGAGCACGCTCTGCAATTTTTTCATAACGGGCCTTCTTATCACGAATACGCTCGCCTTCCAACTCCTTTATGATTCCAAAATTGACATTCATTGGTTGGAAATGTTTGCTGTCGGCATGGGTGATGTAATGAGCTAAGCTTCCAATCGCTGTCGTCTCTGGGAAAATAGCCTCGCTTTCTCCCTTGAAAAGACGAGCCGCGTTAATTCCCGCAACTAAGCCTGACGCCGCTGATTCAACATAACCTTCTACACCCGTCATCTGACCAGCAAAGAAGAGATTTGGTTGTTTCTTAGAACGGTAAGTCTGCTCAAGAAGATTTGGTGAATCCATATAAGAATTGCGGTGCATAACACCATAACGAACAAACTCCGCATTTTCAAGACCTGGAATCATTTGGAAGACACGCTTTTGTTCCCCCCATTTGAGGTGGGTTTGGAAACCGACGATATTGTAGAGGCTACCAGCCGCATTGTCCTGACGAAGTTGCACAACCGCATAAGGAGTCTTAAATTCTCCATCACGAGGTCCTGTGTAGTTGTCCGGATACTCAAGACCCACTGGTTTCATAGGACCATAAAGCATGGTTTTAATACCTCGTTTGGCCATGACTTCGATAGGCATACAGCCTTCAAAATACTTTTCTTTTTCAAAAGAATTGAGCGGAGCTTCTTCCGCATTGACCAAGGCTTCATGGAAATCCATAAATTCTTGCTTGGTCATGGGAGCATTGAGGTAGGCAGCTTCTCCCTTGTCATACCGAGACTTGAGATAGACCTTGTTCATATCGATAGTGTTGACGTCGATAATAGGCGCTGCCGCATCGTAGAAATAGAAACCATCGCCATCATTAAGGGTGTGAATCTTTTCAGCCAGGGCATCACTAGTCAAGGGACCAGTAGCGACAACTGTGATTACATCAGTCGGTAATTCTGTAATTTCATCACGAACCACCTCAATCAAGGGATGGTTGGCAACTTTTTCAGTCACCATTTGGGAGAAACCATCACGGTCCACCGCAAGGGCTCCTCCAGCAGGAACACGTGTAGCCTCAGCAGATTCCAAAATAACAGAACCCAAGCGACGCATTTCTTCCTTGAGAAGACCAACTGCATTTGTCAGAGCATCTCCACGAAGAGAATTAGAACAAACTAACTCAGCAAAATTGTCTGTTTTGTGCTGGGGTGTTGACTTGACACCACGCATTTCATAGAGTTTAACTGGAATACCACGTTCTGCGATTTGGTAGGCTGCTTCAGAACCTGCCAAACCAGCACCGATAACATTGATATAAGATTGAGACACGACACTAATACCTCTTTGGGAGTGTGAAAACAAATTTCACATTGAAAAAGCCAATCGGACTTACTTCGCTTTCGAGTTTCTTGGCTCAGGCTGAAAAAGTCCATAGGACTTACTTCGCTCTCGAGTTTCTTGGCTCAGGCTGAAAAAGTCCACAGGACTTTTTCACTCCCACAAATCTTTCTAATTTTTTCTTCTACTAGTATAACAAAAAAAGGGAAGAAGGAAAACTTCCCTGTTTAGTCATTTTCTTGATTTTCTTCCCAGTCGTGGTAGGCAGCGTAGAGCTGACTTTTATTCCACTGGTAAATCTTAGCGACTTCCTTAATAGATTGATTTTTCTTCATGCCTTGCTGGATACGAGCTTGGATTTCTAAGAATAAGTCTTCCTCGTCTTTTTCCTCCACATCCTGACTGGTACCTTCAACGATGAGAAGGCATTCTCCCTTAAGTGGCGTTTCAGCTATTCTTTCCAGCAATTCAGAGATCTTTCCTCTTTGGTATTCTTCATAGATTTTGGTCAATTCTCTAACCAAGACCACCGAGCGGTCACCATAGACTTCTAGCATATTTTCCAACGTATCTGCTACACGATGGGGCGATTCATAGAAAATCTGGGTTTCTGGATAGTCTTTTTTCGAGTCGAAAAATTGCTTTTGCTGGCCTGATTTTCTGGGTAAAAAGCCGTAAAAGATATGTGGCTGTGGCGCTAAACCACTGGCAATCAAGGCAGAAATTCCTGCAGAGGCACCTGGAACAGTGACAACTGCAATTTCTTCCTCAATAGCTGCCTTAACCAAATCATGACCAGGGTCTGAAATACTAGGCAGACCCGCGTCGGATACCTGAGCAATACTTTGCCCTGCTTTCAGGAAACCAATCAAATCAGGAATCTTTTCCTTGGCATTGTGCTCGTGAAAACTGATCTGCTTGGTGGAAATGTCAAAATGCTTGAGCAAAAGACCTGTATTGCGCGTGTCCTCAGCAGCAATCCAGTCTACTTCTTTCAAGGTCTGGATAGCACGAAAGGTCATATCATCTAGATTGCCAATTGGCGTTGCCACTAGGTACAGCTTGCCGTAGGGAGACTGCCCCTTAAAACTTTTTTGAATCTGCATGCCTACTCCCTGTATAACAACTCGTCACAGAACATACATTCCTCGTCCTGCTCTCGACGTTGTCCATAAAAATCATTACATACGTGAAAACCATCTTTATAAATGCGACGGACACTTTCACGAACATGCTTAGCCTTGACAGGAGCGTCTGCCTCCACCTCACCCAAGCGTTCTCGCAACTTACTATTTTCCAAGCGAAGAGCTGTATTTTCCTCTACCAGGCTCTTGAGATTTTTCTTGATGGCTTCCACATCGGCCAAGGTTACCAATAACTGTTGGGAAAAATCATCCAGCGCGTCAAATAATTCTTTTTTGTCCATAAAACAGCCCTTTCCTTTCTTTATCGTTCATTTTTGAGTTCATATTTCTTTCAAGACCAGATATTCCATGGCATTTTGAAAGCTGACATTAGCTTGCCACATTTTTCTAGCTTCTAGCAAATCTTGTAGAATCACTCTTACTCTTGCTTGCAGGAGGTCCTGCCCACAGAGGACTTCAAGAATCCGTAAAACCTGATCTTGTTTTTCCTTGTCATCTGCCAAGTTCGCTAATTTAGCAACCTGCAAATAACTTTCTTTTTTCTTAGCCACTAACCAAATCAGCAGGCGTTCACTTTCATCGACTAAGGTCCAAAAACTTGCCTGATTAGCCAACTTTTCCGCTTCAGCTCGCGATTGACTAAACTGGGCTAAAAGAGTCGCTTTTTTCTTAACCAGACCTGCTTGTTCTAATTGATGGATGAGCTTTTCTTCTTGCTTTTTAAAGTGGAAAATCTGAGTCCGACTACGGATGGTCGGCAACATCTTTTCCTCATCACTAGTCAAGAAGAAAATATAAACCTCACTCTGGGGTTCTTCGATGACCTTGAGCAGAGAATTGGCTGCATTAGGATGCATTTTCTCAGCTTGCTCGATAATAAAGACCTGTTGCTGACTTTCAATCCCTGCTTGGGAAAACTGGCCCACCAATTCTCGAATCCGTTCTGTCTTGATGACCTGATTGACTGGCTTAATCAAAGTGACATCGGGAAATTCTCCCTGTTCAATCAGCTTACAATTTCGGCAGTTTTCACATGGCAACACGCCTACTTTATCCGTACAAAAGAGGCTCTTAGCTAAAAATTGCGCCATTTCCAGGCTTCCAAAGAAACCTGAAAAGAGGTAGGCATGATTGAGCTGGTCTTGTTGTAGGATACGGACAAAGCGGTCAAACTGATCTGGCTGCCAGGCCTTTAGTTGATCTTGTTTCATTTAACTAATCCCATTCTATCAAACAAGACAGCCTTGGTAGTTTCCACAACCTGCTCCAAAGGAAAACTAGCATCAATCTTAACAATACGACTTCCTTCTTTGTCCAGAAGAGAAAGGTAACCTTGACGAACTTTTTTGTGCAAGTCCAACCCTTCTAAGTCCAAACGATTGACCTCGCGGTCACTATTAGCAGCAATACGAGCCAGCCCTTCTTCCACCTCTATGTCAAAATAGAGTGTCAAATCGGGTTTGAGGCCATCTGTCGCAAACTGGTTAAGCCAGTCAATGGCTTCAATGTCCAAGCCACGACCAAATCCCTGATAGGCAACAGAACTATCGATAAAACGATCCATAATGACTAACTTGCCAGCTTCAAGTGCTGGGAGAACTTTTTCCACCAAGTGCTGTCTGCGACTGGCGATATAGAGAAGGAGCTCTGTCTTCGCATCCATCTGAGTATGACTTGGATTCAAAATTACTTCACGAATCTTCTCCCCAATCAAGACTCCGCCAGGTTCACGGGTCCTCAGCACCACTACCCCTTTTTCCTCTAAAATTGGAAGCAGAGCCTCTAAAACACTGGTCTTTCCTGCTCCCTCTGGTCCCTCAAGAGAGACTAAAAATCCTTTTGACATGTCTAACTCATTTCTTTTTTACTACTTCTATTCTATCAAAAAAATGTGGGTTTGTGACAATCTTTTTGTCTTCTCATTTCAACCACCATAAAAGAGGCAGACAAATCCACCTCTTATTTACCTAATTCTTGTGTTCGTTTGTAGGCTTGACCAACTGCATCCATGACTGTTCCTCGAAAAGCATGCGCTTCTAGGCTTGCTACACCAGCGATAGTCGAACCGCCTGGGCTACAAACTTGGTCTTTCAAGACCCCAGGATGCTCTTGGCTTTCTAGGACCAATTGACCAGCTCCTACCACAGTTTGTGCTGCCATTTTCAATGCTATTTCTCGTGGTAATCCTGTCTGAACACCTGCATCTGCCAAGGCTTCAATAAAGAGATAGACAAAGGCCGGTCCACAACCTGCAAGACCTGTCGCCGCATCTATTAAGCCTTCCCTAAGTTCAACCAAGAGACCAGCCTTAGCTAAAAGCTGACAAAAGAGATCACTGTCCGCAGTACTGCAATTAGAAGACAAGGCATAACTAATCACTCCTTGCCCGATAGAAGCAGGGGTATTGGGCATCATACGAATAATTCGGTGCTGACTTGGAAGAAGACTAGCCAGTTTTTCCAAGGTCAATCCAGCTGCCATGGAGATCAAAAGAAGACTTGCTCGTTTTTCAAGGATAGTATGGTATTGAGAAAGCAGTTCAGAAAACTGAGCAGGCTTAACTCCTAGAAAAATCACATCTGCTTCTGCAAAAATTTCTTCATTGCTGGAAGCCTGACCACCAAAGTCTGCAATGAAAGCATCTACCTTGGCTTGACTACGATTGGCAAGGAGAATCTGAGCACCCGTCTTGGCCTGCAAAACAGCCTTGGCCAAACTAGCACCCATATTCCCCAAACCGATAAATCCAATCTTCATCTCTTACTCCCTTATCTGTCCGTCACCAGTAACCACATACTTGTAGCTAGTCAACTCCTTCAAGCCCATTGGACCACGCGCGTGCAATTTCTGAGTAGAAATCCCCATTTCACAACCAAGACCAAATTGGCCACCATCTGTGAAACGAGTTGAGGCATTGACATAAACCGCTGCAGAGTCCACTTGATCTGTAAAGTAAGCTGCTGCTTCAGCATTTTCCGTCACAATGGCATCCGAATGATGGGTACTGTGGGCTTCAATATGCTCAACCGCTTCTTCTAAACTGCTCACAACCTTAACAGCTAATACATAGTCTAAAAACTCGGTATCAAAGTCTTGTGCTTCAGCTGCTTGACCTGAAACAAACTGACTTGCTTTCCTATCAAGTCGGAATTGAATTGGTTCCAATCCAGCTTCTTTTCGATCTGCAACCAGCACTTGCTCCAAGCGAGGAAGGAAGCTTGCTGCCTTGTCTTCATGAACCAGCAGAACCTCCATGGCATTGCAGACAGAAGGACGACTAGTTTTAGCATTGTTGATGATAGACAGTGCCTTGTCCTCATCTGCATCCTTGTCCACATAAACATGGACAATCCCAGTCCCTGTCTCGATAACAGGTACGATAGCATTTTCAACCACGGCATTAATCAAACCAGCCCCTCCACGAGGAATGAGAAGGTCTAGATAACCCTTGGCCTTCATCATAGCATAGCTACTTTCACGGCTAGTATCTTCCACCAGTTGAATCACATCTGGATGAATGGTCGTTGTCTCCAAGCCCTTCTTCAAGGCTATGACAATTGCATGAGCTGTTTGGTAGGCATCCTTCCCACTACGAAGAACAACTGCATTTCCACTCTTGAGAGCCAAAACAGCCGCGTCAGACGTCACATTTGGACGGCTTTCATAGATAATACCGATGACCCCCATAGCCACCCGTTTCTTGGTAATAAGCAAGCCATTTTCAAGCTGACTCGTTTCTAAAACTTCACCGATTGGATCTGGTAAAGCAACCACTTCACGAATCCCTCTTGCCATTGCTTCAATACGTCCTGCATCCAAATAAAGACGATCCAACATAACATCTGAGATTTTCCCCTTGGCCGCTTCCATATCTAGGGCATTGGCCGCTAAAATTTCCTCAGTAGCAGCCACTAAGTGATTAGCCATGGCTAGCAAGGCTTGGTTTTTCACTTCTTCACTAGCTGTGTTGATCGATTTTTTAACAGCCTGTACCTGTTCAAATTGTTCTTGTGTACTTACCATAGTTTACCTCTAAAATTCTGTAAAGAGTAGTTGGATTTCAGGAGTAATGGAAATCCAGTCATCACGGTGAATCAAGACACCCTTGGCTTTTTGAGAACGCAACATATCCTCCAAAGCAGATGCTCCAAATTGCACACGCCCTTTTCCAAGTGATTTTCCACTTTCCTTGTCAAATACTGTCACGATATCACCGTAAGAAAAGGCACCTTCTGCATCAACAACACCAGATAAAAGAAGACTCTTTCCATGTTGAGAGAGAGCTTCTGCAGCCCCTTTATCAACCCAAATAGAACCTTGACTCTGAGCATAAAAGGCCAGCCATTGTTTCTGGGTACGAAGTCCCTTCTCTTGAGCAACAAAGTAGGAACCATCCTTGGTCTCCTCAGCTGCCTCTATCATGGCATCTGCCTTCAAGGATGAGCAAATATAAACAGGAACCCCTGACTCTGTCGCAATAGTAGCAGCTTTGATTTTTGTTAGCATGCCCCCAGTTCCATTTGACGAGCCAGCTCCACCAGCCATATCAATAATCTCACGATTGATGGTCTCGATTCGCTCCAAGCGTTCGGCTCTTGGATCTGAATTAGGATTTCCAGTATAGAGACCGTCCACATCTGTCAAGAGAACCAAAAGGTCTGCTTGAACCATGGCCGCCACCTGGGCACTCAGAGTGTCATTGTCCCCGACCTTGAGCTCATCAATGACGACACTGTCATTCTCATTGATGATAGGAATTGCCCCACGGCTAAGTAGAACAGACAAAGCCTGATGGGCATTTTTATAACGGCGCTTATCCACAAAGTCGTCCTGGGTCAGCAAGATTTGTGCAGAAACGATTTGGCGCAAGAGAAGATTGGTCGTGTATTCTTCCAACAAAAGTCCTTGTCCTACCGCTGCTGAAGCCTGTTTATCAGCAATCTTTGTCGGACGCTTTTTAAATCCTAAGGCTCCAAAACCAGCCGCAATGGCACCTGACGACACCAAAATCAATTCATGACCAGCCTCGTGCAACATCGCCAACTGCTGGGTAATAGCCTTTACCTTACTACGTGATAAACTTCCATCCTCATTCGTTAGAGAAGAAGTCCCCACCTTAAAGACAATCCGTTTGTATTTCATAGTCTCACTCCGATTCTTCATATTTATCCATTATAACATGAATGGCAGGAAATAGAAAAGAGTTGATAGGAAAAAGAAGGCCCTAAAACCTTCTTTTTGACTACTGTTCTGATTCCGATTTGTTTGCACTCGTTTCAGAGCTTTGTGAAGTTGAGGAAGTCAAATCTTGAGAGGAAGTCAAATCTTGACTGGTCGAAGAACTTGTTACACCTTCATGTTGACTCGTTTCTTTATTTTCAAGATCTTTTTTCACTACTTCATTGGATTCTTTTATTTCTGAGTTACTTGTATCTCTAGTTGTAGCAGATTTCTCTACCGGAACATCCACTAACCAGGCACCACTTGAATCAACAGTATAGCCTTCTGGTGTCTTACCATTCACAAGTAATTGACCATTTTCTTTCAAGAAGTACCATTTATCCTTGTCTTTAATCCAACCTATAGCTCGTGAACCATCTGTCTTGTAGAAATACCAATCATTTGCCTTTTTAAGCCAGCCTTGCTTCATAGCTCCTGATTCTTCTAGATAGTAATGATGACCAGAAACTTCTATCTCGCCTGTCTTCATGGTACCAGTAGAATCCATATAGTACCAGGTTTCTTTATCTTTTACCCAGCCCGTTTTCATTTCTCCTGATTGGGCAAAGTAATACCATTGACTATCAATCTTACGCCATCCGGTTACCATATCCCCATCATTTGATAGATAATAGGTCTGTCCTCCAGTATTAAGCCAACC
This sequence comes from Streptococcus mitis, assembly GCF_946188375.1. Classification (GTDB taxonomy): domain Bacteria; phylum Bacillota; class Bacilli; order Lactobacillales; family Streptococcaceae; genus Streptococcus; species Streptococcus mitis_CX. Next base: position 32,441 of record NZ_CAMHUS010000001.1, on the reverse strand, counting down.
AATCTCCATCTGATTTTCTTTGTTGAAATAATACCAGCTTCCATTGATTTTCTTCCAATTTTTAGCAGAGACACCAGAGTCTGTCAAATAGAACCAACGATTGTTCCATTTTTTCCATTGATTCTGTAACAAGATACCCGTTTGGTTGAAGTAATACCATTCACCCTTGATTTCATTCCAACCTACTGCATATTCTCCTGTAGAATCAGGTGCTTGATACCACCAATTCCCATATGCACTCTTATGCCAACCAGCTTGAAAACTTGGAATCGGCTTGTAGGAAGTTGAAATATTGACAAAACCATCTTGTCGAATATCAAAAACTGTCGCATCATAGTCTTTGCTGGCTGCGTTAATTCTCTCAATTCCTCGTTCTTTGAGCCAATTGACATACTCACTATCAACACCATTTTTCCAAGGTAGACTATCTGAAGTTTGAACAATCAAACTCGGACTCAAATTTTTAATGAAATCCTTGGTATTTGATTTATTGGTATCATAGTGATGATTAAACTTCATCAAATCAACTTTTCCAATGAGAGGACCATACTTGTCTTCTGCTCCATGAGCATTATCCAAATCTCCCCCAAGGTAAATTTTCTTGCCATTGACTTTCACTACACTAATTAAGGAATTGGAATTATCGTCCCAAATTTTCTTTAATTCACCTGACGAATCGGTTTCATTCTCGTAGTTATAGAGTTGAATATCCATGTCCCCAAACTGAAAATGAGCATCTCCTTGTGCGATGTTTTGAATAACTGAAACACCTTTTTCAGAGGCAGTCTGTAACACCTTATCATAACCGTACAGATTATCCCACAGATGAGTTGGTGTTGTAATCCGACTATCAGAGTATTTTTTCATGTAAATGCGGCCAACTGGATAAGAACGCAACAATTCATCAACATTTCCAATATGATCACTGTGGGTATGGGTCACCAAAATAAAATCAAGTTTTTGGACACCCAATTCCTTTAAATGTCGCGAAACGCGATCTGTTAAAACATGCTTATATGACGTCTCAATTCCTTCCCTCCATGGATAACGAGAATCACTACCATCAGGAAAATCATAATCTTCTCCTGTATCAATCATGGCAAAATGCCCATTACTTTCAAGAATGATCGCATCACTGCCACCTTCTTGAACATTGATAAAGTGGATTTTATTTCCTGAACTTTCTTGAGCTTGAACATTTCCATACCATGACAAACCTAAAAAAGCGCCTGCAAGTACTAAACTAGTTAATTTCTTTTTCATTCTTACTTTCTCAATCTCTCCAATGTTTCCTTAAAAATCTCTGGGATATCTGCTGTAAATTCCATGGTCTCACCTGTTCTCGGATGGGTAAAGCCTAGAGTCTTGGCATGGAGAAATTGTCCATGTCCTTTCAAAGTCTTGCGAGGACCATAGACCTCATCACCAGCGACTGGATGGCCAATATAAGCCATGTGAACACGGATTTGATGAGTGCGTCCTGTCTCTAGCTGCAACTCTACCAAGCTGTAATCACCAAAACGTTCTAAGACGTGGAAACGGGTCACTGCAGGCTTCCCTTTAGCAGTCACAGCCTGTTTCTTACGGTCTTTTTCACTACGGCCAATCGGAGCTTCAATCACACCACGATCATTAGGCAGATTTCCATGAACAATAGCCCAATATTTGCGGAGAGACTTTTTATCCTTGAGTTCTTGGGCAAGTGCTAGATGCGCCTCATCGTTTTTAGCAATCATGAGAAGGCCAGACGTATCCTTATCAATACGATGAACAATTCCTGGGCGTAGAACCCCATTGATACCCGACAAGTCCTTAATATGATACATGAGGGCATTGACCAAAGTTCCACTAGTATGACCAGCACTAGGATGCACAACCATTCCCTGAGGCTTGTTAACGACGGCCACATCCTCATCTTGGTAGATGATATCTAGCGGAAGATTCTCAGCCACATACTCTAGAACCTCTGGTTCTGGCACATGGTAAGTGACGACATCGCCCTCTTGAACTGTGTATTTAGCTTTCTTGACTTGGCCATTGACCAAGACCTGGCCTGATTTGATTTGTTCATTCGCGAGACTGCGTGATAATTCTGTCAAATCTGACAAAGCCTTATCTAAGCGCAGGCCACCAGTTTCAATTTTAATTTCCATTTATTTCCTCTTTTAGCATTGCAATCAATAAAATAATCACTCCAACAGTCAGATAACTATCTGCCACATTGAAAATTGCAAAATTGATAAAGTCAAGGTGGAACATATCCACAACAAAGCCCTGACTTATCCTGTCAATAAAGTTCCCAAGACCACCTGCGATAATCAAGGTCAAACCCAAGACCATCCAGAGTGAGTCCTCCATGTGCTTATGTAGATACCAAATGGCACCTACCATAACGACAAGTGTAATGATAGCAAATAACCACTGCTGGTCTTGTAGCATCGAAAAGGCAGCCCCTCGATTTTGCAGGTAGGTCAAGCTAACGAAATTGGGAATCCAAGAGCGCACTTCACCCAGTGGAATCTGCTGGACGATATAGGATTTTACCAACTGATCAAGCCCAATCAAAAGTAGTACAATGACTACCACTATTCCTCTTTTTTTCATGATTTCCTCTTCTGATTAAAATATTCTTGCATGACTTCTACGAAAAGATTCCCAGCTTGACTAAGCTCCACTTCTTCACGTTTAACATAGACCATGCGATTATCTAGGTTATCCTTGAGACGAATAACTGTAATGCCATTAACACTATCACTATCTAAAAATCCAGAACCAGTCGCATAAGCATCCGTCCGCTCCAAAATACCATTCAAGGTAGCACGGTCTGTCACGTTGAACATCTGCGAGCTAGCGCTGGTATCAACAAAGTTCTCTGAATAATAAAGGTACTCGTCTTTCTCTTGAGTGAAACGAACCGTTGGTAGATCAGCTAAATCCTCCATGACCAATTCCTCTTTCTGGGCTAAAGGATGCCCCTCACGGAGATAAATGTGGGTATGGAAGGGAATCAATTCAATGACCTCCAGCCCTAGCTTTTCAACCCGTTGCATGATCCCCTTTTTATTTTGATTGTTGAGGTAGATAATGCCAATCTCACTATGCCCTTGCGCTACTTCGTCTAAGATTTGAACAGTAGTTGATTCAAAAATACGGAAGTTCTTATAATCAGGATAACGCTCTGAAAATGCCGTAATGGTTGGTGGCAAGAAGTCATAGTGCTGGCTAGCAATGGAAAATTCATCTTTTTCATCTTCAGGATTAGCATACTGATTTTGAAAAATATCAAATCCCTTGACCAATTCTTGCGCTTTTTCATAAAATTCCATCCCACGACGGGTCAAGAAAGTCCCTGAGCTGGTCCGACGGAAAATCTTAAAGCCCAATTCTTTTTCCAAATCACGAACAGAAATAGACAGACTCGGCTGGCTCACATACATCTTTTCAGCAGCTTCACGGAAAGTACCACTATTAGCAATGGCAACAACATAGCGTAATTGTTGAATGTTCATCTTCTACCCCCAACTTCTTTATCTTTTCATTATACCATATTTTAGAAGTTTTCCAAAAAGGAAAAAAGTCAGGAAATTTTCAAGCCTCAATAAAGACTCTAACGTCCCAATCCAAGAATTAGAATAATGTCTTTTTCAGTCTAAATTATATTTCAAACAAAAACAGCAAATCTTGTTGATTTACCGTTTATAATATGATGCAAATACAATTCTCATAATATGGGTACCAAAATGGGTACCAAAACAAAAAAACAGGCTCTCCGAAAACTCGGAAAGCCTTAGTTTATGCTACTTCTAGCTTCCTCGCCTTTATATTTCAAGGCTCGGGATAAAAAGGTTCACTGGACCTTTTTATTTAGCGATTGGGTAAACAGAAACTTGTTTTTTATCGCGTCCTTTACGTTCAAAGCGTACTACGCCCTCAACTTTAGCGAACAAAGTATCGTCTCCACCACGTCCAACGTTTACACCTGGGTAGATGTGTGTACCACGTTGACGGTAAAGGATTGATCCACCTGTTACAGTTTGTCCGTCAGCTGCTTTAGCTCCAAGACGTTTCGCTTGTGAATCACGTCCGTTTGATGTAGAACCTCCACCTTTTTTGTGGGCGAAAAGTTGCAAGTTGTTAAGAGTCATTTTTAACATAATGTTTTCCTCCGTGTTAGTTTTCTGTGATAACTCTGGTTTGGACGAACTCAGAAGAGTTCTCCGATAAGTTTGCCATACCTAAGAAAAATGATTCAAAGAATAACTGGGTCATTTCTCTCTGGTGTGAAGGAAGATCTTTTGGAATTTCAACCATCAGATAGCCACCTTCATCTTCGTTTAATTCTAGGATTGGTTCATAGCCTGCAAATTTCTCAATTGAATTGATAAAGTTAATGGCAAGCGTAGAAACCGATGCACACACGACATCTAAGCCGTATTCGCCACTCTCGGCGTGTCCAGTAATTTCCGCACTCCTCAGCTCGCCATCTTCGGCTCTCTCAAAGACTGCTTGTATCATGTGTTCTCCTTAAAATTAAGCGTTAATTGCGTTGATGACAACTTTTGTATATGGTTGACGGTGACCTTGTTTACGGTGGCTACCTTTTTTAGGTTTGTACTTGTAAGTAACAACTTTCTTTTGTTTTCCTTGTTTTTCAACAGTTCCAACTACAGTAGCTCCAGCAACAAGTGGAGTTCCGACAACAGTGTTTTCACCACCAACAAGAACAACTTCGTTAAAAGTAACTTCTTGACCAGCTTCAACGTTCAATTTTTCAACGTAAACTGCTTGACCAACTTCAACTTTAACTTGTTTTCCGCCAGTTTTGATAATTGCGTATGTGCTCATTATGCACCTCCTATGATTTTTATGGGTTTCCCCGATTTTTTTGTGAAGACTCGCCTAGCATCGTGGGACAAACCACTTAAACTTGAATAATCAAGCAACGATGTTCGTGCGGTTGCACAGGAACGTGCATAGTCAACTCTTCAAGTATAGCATATCTCCTATTTTCTTACAAGTAATAACACCTAAAATGAAGCTTTTTCTTTTACTTTTTTCCGCCACGAGGCAAAAAGCATGCTGAGGTAAAAAATGCTCATCATAATAGGAACACCAAGAATGGTCTTTTCATGATAGAAAATCGTCAAATAAGCTGAAAAGACAACGCCAAGGACAAAACTACTAAGCAGGCTAACAAAGATAATCCCTTCACGTAAAAAAGGAGTGTGCTTGGTCCGAAAATAATCTCCAAAAGCCAGCATGGTCCGTTTAATATTCCCTGTCATAAACGCGTTATTATAAGCTATACCTGACACTTCTCCAAAAGCAGTTGTCACCAGGCCCATACAAAAGGCCAAAGGCGGTACTAGATAGATATTATCTACAGTTTGCGGCACAAAACCAATAATAATTGATAAGATTGCCAAAGGAATCAGTGACAGAATTGGCTTTTTCACAATTCTCAATTTTTCCTTATAAATCGTTAGTAAAAAGACTCCCATCATAAAAGCTAGTAAGGTCATTACTTTGGCACTGGCATCTGACACATTGTGTTGAATGAGTCCCACTGATAAAAAGACTACATTCCCAGTTTGTCCAGCTACAAGAGTATTCCCTCGCACAATAAAAGTATAGGCATCTACATAACCTGCACAAAAAGTCAAAAAAAGCGCTAGCCTCTTAGACTGACGTGATATTTTTCTTATAGGTAATAACCTCATTTTCCCTCCCATTTCATTTACTCATCTCATTATTGTACCACTTTCTTTGAAAAAGGCCTAGTAGCTTATTTGAAATTTTTTACCCTCTGTTGGATAGTCCCGCCTATCTATGTTATAATGAAAGAAGGATTTGAAATCGGAAAAGGAGTAACTATGCTTAAATTAGGTGTCATTGGAACAGGGGCTATCAGCCACCACTTCATAGAAGCAGCCCATTCCAGTGGAGAATACAAGCTGGTCGCAGTCTATTCTAGAAAACTAGAAACTGCAGCAACCTTTGCTTCTCGCTACCAGAATATCCAACTCTTTGATAAAGTAGAGGACTTCTTCAAGAACTCCTTTGATGTGGTCTATATTGCTAGCCCAAACTCCTTGCATTTTGCTCAGGCAAAAGCTACATTGTCTGCAGGTAAACATGTCATTCTTGAAAAGCCAGCCGTCACTCAGCCACAAGAATGGCTAGATTTGAAACATACCGCTGAGAAAAATCACTGTTTTATATTCGAAGCGGCACGGAACTACCATGAAAAAGCTTTCACTATCATCAAAAACTTTTTAGCAGACAAACAAATTTTGGGAGCAGATTTCAACTATGCCAAGTATTCTTCCAAAATGCCTAACTTGTTGGCTGGACAGACACCAAATGTCTTTTCAGATCGTTTTGCTGGTGGAGCGCTTATGGATTTGGGGATTTATCCTCTCTACGCTGCCGTTCGTCTCTTTGGAAAAGCTCAGGATGCAACCTATCAAGGGCAACAGCTTGTCAATAGCATTGACCTAAATGGAGACGGAATTCTCTTCTATCCTGACTTTCAAGTTCATATCAAGGCCGGGAAAAACATCACTTCCAATCTCCCTTGCGAGATTTATACGACAGATGGAACCCTGACGCTCAACACCATCGAACATGTCAGCTCGGCTATTTTTACCGACCATCAAGGCAATCAAGTCCAACTCCCTATCCAACAGGCTCCTCATACGATGACTGATGAAGTCGCTGCATTTGCACACATGATCCAGCAACCAGATCTGAATCTCTACCAAACTTGGCTGGAAGATGCAAGTTCAGTTCATGAGCTACTATATACTATGCGCCAGACTGCTGGCATTAGATTCGAGGCAGAAAAATGAAAACCAAACTACCTACTGAATGGCAAGAACTGAGTGACCAACTAGGATTCCAAGAATTCACACCCATTCAAACCCAACTTTTTGATCCTATCCTTGCTGGAGAAAACCTCCTAGGAGTGAGTCCAACAGGAACTGGTAAGACCCTAGCTTACCTCCTACCAAGTCTTCTCAGACTACAAAAGAAAAAAGCCCAACAACTCTTGATTCTAGCACCAAATACAGAGCTTGCTGGACAGATTTTTGACGTATGTAAAACGTGGGCTGAAGCTATCAGCTTGACTGCTCAGCTCTTCCTATCAGGCTCAAGTCAGAAACGCCAGATTGAACGCCTTAAAAAGGGACCAGAAATTCTCATTGGAACTCCTGGCCGTATCTTTGAACTCATTAAATTGAAAAAAATCAAGATGATGAATGTGGAAACCATCATTCTAGATGAATTCGACCAATTGCTAGATGATTCTCAGATTCACTTTGTCGAGAAAATCACTCACTACGCACCTCGTGACCACCAACTTGTCTATATGAGTGCGACAACCAAGTTTGACCAAAAGAAGATTGCGCCTAACACACGTACCATTAATCTCTCTGATCAAAAACTGGACAACATCCAGCACTTCTACATGCAGGTAGAGCAACGTCACCGAGTGGATATGCTACGAAAACTGGCTCATGTAGAGGATTTCCGTGGTCTAGTCTTCTTTAACAGCCTATCAGACCTTGGAAGTGCAGAAGAAAAACTACAATATCGGGATATCCTGGCTGTTTCCCTCGCTAGTGATGTCAATGTCAAATTTAGAAAAGTCATCTTAGAAAAGTTTAAAGACAAGCAACTAACCCTACTTCTTGCAACAGACCTTCTGGCACGTGGAATTGATATCGATAGCCTAGAATGTGTCGTAAACTTTGATGTTCCTAGAGATATTGAAACCTACACTCACCGTGCTGGCCGTACAGGTCGCATGGGTAAAGAAGGCTATGTTATCACTCTCGTCACTCATCCAGAAGAAATCAAAAAACTCAAAAAGTTTGCAAGCGTACGTGAAATTGTCTTGAAAAACCAAGAACTCTATATCAGATAAAGCTCCGTTTGCTCTATGCCCATCAAGTGTATAGAGCTTTTTTGTGTACAATTCTTCAATTTTAGTTCAATATCAGAAAAAAAGAACCTTGCATAGCAAGATTCTTTTAGTGTCTGACTTAAATAATTGTTCTTCTGGGAACTAAATCGAATTAAGCTTCGATTTCTGTAACCATACCTGAACCAACAGTACGTCCACCCTCACGGATAGAGAATGTAGTACCTTGTTCTACGGCGATTGGGTGGATCAACTCAACGTCGATTGTCACGTTATCACCAGGCATTACCATTTCAGTACCTGCTGGAAGTTCGATTGAACCTGTAACGTCAGTAGTACGGAAGTAGAATTGTGGACGGTAGTTGTTGAAGAATGGAGTGTGACGTCCACCTTCTTCTTTAGTAAGGATGTAAACTTCACCTTTGAATTTAGTGTGTGGGTTGATTGAACCTGGTTTAGCAATAACTTGTCCACGTTCGATTTCATCACGTTGAACACCACGAAGAAGGACACCTACGTTATCTCCGGCAAGACCTTCGTCAAGTTGTTTACGGAACATTTCAACACCAGTAACAACTGCTTTTTGAGTTTCTTCTTTGATACCAACGATTTCGATTTCGTCGTTGACTTTAACGATACCACGGTCGATACGTCCTGAAGCAACTGTACCACGACCAGTGATTGAGAATACGTCTTCGACTGGAAGAAGCAATGGTTTGTCAGTGTCACGTTCTGGTTCTGGGATGTACTCATCAACTGTGTTCATCAATTCCATAACGATATCTTCGTATTTAGTGTCACCTTCAAGGGCTTTAAGAGCTGAACCTTGGATAACTGGAAGATCGTCACCTGGGAAGTCGTATTCTGACAATAGGTCACGGATTTCCATTTCAACCAATTCAAGCAATTCTTCGTCGTCAACCAAGTCAACTTTGTTCATGAAGACGATAAGGTGTTTAACACCAACCTGACGTGAAAGAAGGATGTGCTCACGAGTTTGTGGCATTGGTCCGTCAGTTGAAGCTACTACAAGGATAGCTCCGTCCATTTGAGCGGCACCAGTGATCATGTTTTTAACGTAGTCCGCGTGTCCTGGAGCGTCGATGTGAGCGTAGTGACGTTTTTCAGTTTCGTACTCAACGTGCGCAGTGTTGATTGTGATACCGCGTTCGCGTTCTTCTGGAGCAGCATCGATAGACGCATAGTCTTTAGGTTGGTTAACAGCTGAAGGCAAGCGACGTGCCAAAACAGTTGTGATAGCTGCTGTCAAAGTAGTTTTACCGTGGTCAACGTGTCCGATAGTACCAATGTTAACGTGTGGTTTACTACGATCGTATTTTTCTTTTGCCATTTGAGTAAAAGCCTCCAATAAAATATATTTTATAGATAGACAGTAGGCAATACAGTCTAACTTTCCTTACTATTTTATCAAATTTCAGCTAAATTGCAAGTGTTTTACAAAGTTTTTGTGAATTATTCTTAATCTGCTAATCTAAACGGTATTTCTACTCCCATCACTTCTTTAATGAAAAAGAAAAATCAGGAATATCCTGACTTTTACTTAGCTAATTGTCTTTCTCGTTCTTTCATTATTTTATGATTTTCATACAAACGTGATAAAAACTTAGAAATTTCTTTTAAGATAGAATAGGTTGGTACTGCGACAATCATACCAATGACACCATAGATATTACTTGATAACAAAAGTAATACTAAAATCGTAATTGGATGAACCTTCATCACACCACCAACGATTCGAGGGTAAAGAATATTTCCATCCACTTGTTGAATAATCAGCATATAAACAACTGCAATCAGCATTCTATGGGGATCAGTAAAGACATTAGCGATAATCATCGGAATCAAACCAATACTTGGGCCTACATAAGGAATGAGATTGGCTAATCCTGAAAAGATAGCGAAGACCAAAGCGTATTTCAAACCGATTACGCTATATCCGATAAAGGCCAAACAACCAATAATAATCGCATCAATAGCAACTCCACTAATATATCGAGCAATTGTAGTATTCAAATTTTTTAAAAGACCTGTAATATGCAACTTGTCTCGCTTTAAAACAGTACGTTCAAGCATCGGCAAGAACTTGTGACCATCTAACAAAAAATAAATTAAAAATACAGGGGTCATGATAATAATCAAAACAGTACTAAAGAGCGCAGATAGGACACTTCCAACACTATTCGTTACACTATTTAGGATATTCTGTAGAATATCTACATAGGAGAGATTTAACTGTTGAATCGTCGCTTGAATATCTAAATTTTGAAAGGCTGGATAAGTAGATAAATCCACAATCAAATCTTGCAAACGACTATAAATTGTCTGACTTGTTGCAATCAAACTTGTCAGCTGATTAATCAAAATCGGTAAGAGATAGACTACCCCAATAACTAGCCCCCAAACCAAGGCGCACAAGGTTAGTAGAATACCAATGATACGGTTAATTTTGAAATACTTTTGTAAAAAATTTACAATAGGATTGGTCAAATAATATAAAAAACCACCTAAAAGAAAGGGAATCATTATAGTGTTTGCAACGCTTACAAAAGGTGTAATAATCGCTCCCATCTCTCTCCATAAATAAAAGATAATGGTTAATAGTAAAATCTCACTGGTCCAAAAAAATAATTTATTCTTACGAAACATGAGGTACCTCCATTCATCTATTTTACCACACTTTCAAAAAAGCTTCTTTCTTATATCATGAAACTGGGAATATTTTTTTCTTTATGATAGAATAAACTTACTATGAAAAAAATAATTTTAACTCTTTTAAGCCTTTCCGTTATTGGCTCAGCATCTACTGTTGCTGCTCAAGATTTTAATATTGCTGCTAAACATGCAATTGCCGTTGAGGCGAATACTGGTAAAATTCTCTATGAGAAAGATGCAACCCAGCCAGTTGAAATTGCTTCAATCACAAAGTTAATTACTGTTTATCTTGTCTATGAAGCCTTGGAAAATGGCAGTATTACACTATCAACTCCGGTAGATATTTCTGATTATCCTTACAAATTAACGACAAATTCTGAAGCGAGTAACGTTCCTATGGAGGCTCGTAATTACACCGTCGAACAACTACTTGAAGCAACCCTAGTATCTAGTGCTAACAGTGCGGCTATTGCCCTAGCTGAGAAAATTGCTGGCTCAGAAAAAGATTTCGTCGATATGATGCGCGCAAAACTCTTGGAATGGGGAATTCAGGATGCCACTGTTGTTAATACAACAGGTCTTAACAATGAGACTCTAGGGGATAACATTTACCCGGGCTCTAAAAAAGATGATGAAAATAAACTCAGTGCATATGATGTCGCTATCGTTGCTCGCAACCTCATCAAAAAATACCCACAAGTCTTAGAAATCACTAAAAAACCTTCATCTACTTTTGCTGGGATGACAATCACTTCTACCAACTACATGTTAGAGGGTATGCCTGCTTATCGCGGTGGTTTTGATGGCCTTAAGACAGGAACAACAGACAAGGCTGGAGAATCTTTTGTTGGTACTACTGTTGAAAAAGGGATGAGGGTTATCACAGTTGTTTTGAATGCAGATCATCAAGACAATAATCCTTACGCTCGCTTCACAGCTACATCCTCACTAATGGATTATATTTCTTCTACATTCACGCTTCGCAAAATCGTTCAAAAAGGCGATGCCTACCAAGATAGCAAAGCACCTGTACAAGATGGAAAAGAAGATACGGTCACTGCCGTTGCCAAAGATGATATCTCTCTAATTGAACGTGTTGGAAGTCAATCTTCCCAATCTGTTCAATTCACTCCTGATTCTAAAGCAATCCCAGCACCACTTGAAGCCGGAACAGTGGTTGGACATTTGACTTATGAAGACAAGGACTTGATTGGTCAAGGTTACATTACCACAGAACGCCCTAGTTTCGAAATGGTAGCAGAAAAGAAAGTTGAAAAAGCTTTCTTCTTAAAAGTTTGGTGGAATCAGTTTATCCGATTTATCAACGAAAAATTATAAAAAAAAATCGCGATTTAAACCGCGATTTTTTATTTTATAGTGAAATGAAATAAAAACTGAACAAATTTATTGGGACAGAAAACTAATTTCTAAAAATGTTTTAGAAATCACAGTGTACTATTCCAGTTTCAATTCATTATATTTGTTTTTTAAACTTCATAATAGGGAAACGGACGGTCACTATCCAATGGACGATTTAGTACTTCTTTTTCCAAAATAGCGCGCCAACCAGATACCAATTCTTCAAAAATCAATTTGGCTTCAGGAGAAGCTGTTGTAAGCTTCCGTCCAAACCAAGCCATGGTTGCAGTTTCAAACTGAAGCATAGCGTAGTCGATTACCGGTACATTTGCCTCTTCATAATTCTCATTTACTGCTTGTGCAACTTCTGATGCTTGTGGAAGAAGTTGATTGCTGATTTTATCTACAACACTTGCGTCCATCTCTCGCCAAGAAAGTAATTGACCATCCACCTGATAAAAGAGCTCAAAGGTTTCTTGATTTTTCTTAAAATTGGTAAGAACAAAAGCACGTTCCACTGCCTCTGGACCACCAACAGCCTTTACAGCGTTTATAAGGAGATTTTCTTCCATTTGTCTCCAATAATCATCAGCTTCTTCTACCAAATCAATTGTGAAAGGTGGAACAATTTCCTCGGCAGAAATTTCGCCTTTATTCGCTTTCTCGATATTACCAAATAATTTTTTTAAGAATCCCATTTGCTTCTCCTAGTTCCTATTACCCAACTGAACCTTCCATCTCGTAGCTAATCAAGCGGTTCAGCTCAACTGCGTATTCCATTGGAAGCTCTTTTGTGAAGGGCTCTACAAATCCCATGACAATCATCTCTGTTGCCTCAGATTCTGACAATCCACGGCTCATGAGGTAATAGAGTTGTTCTTCAGAAATCTTAGATACCTTAGCTTCGTGTTCCAAAGCGACTTGTGAGTTGTGAATTTCATTAAACGGAATGGTATCTGACGCTGACAAGTCATCCATGATAATGGTATCACACTCGATGTGAGAGACAGATTTCTTAGAGTTTTTGTTAAAGGTTACTTGTCCACGATAGTCAACCTTTCCTCCACCTTTAGCGATGGATTTAGACACAATAGACGAGCTTGTATGTGGAGCATTGTGAATCATCTTAGCACCAGTATCCTGGTGTTGCCCAGCATTGGCAAAGGCGATAGAGAGCATGGTACCACGTGCTCCTTCTCCATCAAGGTAAACAGATGGATATTTCATAGTCGTTTTGGCACCCAAGTTTCCATCAATCCACTCAACAGTGGCATCCTTTTGAGCCTTAGCACGCTTTGTTACCAAGTTATAGACGTTATCAGACCAGTTTTGGATGGTCGTATAGCGCATATAAGCTCCGTCCAAGGCAAAGATTTCTACGATGGCAGCGTGCAAGCTGTTGCTTGAATAAGTAGGCGCTGTACATCCTTCTACGTAGTGGACACTTGCTCCCTCATCAACGATAATCAAGGTACGTTCAAACTGACCAGTATTTTCGTTGTTGATACGGAAGTAAGTTTGAAGTGGAATATCTACCTTGACCCCTTTTGGTACGTAGATAAAGGTTCCACCAGACCATACTGCCGAGTTGAGGGCAGCCAATTTGTTATCTGTTGGCGGTACCAACTTGGCAAAGTATTGTTTAAACAAGTCTGGGTATTCCTTGAGGGCAGAATCTGTATCTGTAAAGATAATCCCCAATTTTTGGAACTCTTCCTTCATGTTGTGGTAAACAACTTCTGATTCATACTGGGCAGAGGCACCAGCTAGATATGCACGCTCAGCTTCTGGAATACCAATACGTTCAAAGGTTTCTTTGATTTTTTCAGGAACCTCATCCCACGAACGAGCTGGTTTATCAGATGGTTTTTGGTAGTAGATCAAGTCATCAAAATCAATCTCTGACAAGTCTGCTCCCCAAGTTTGCATGGGCATTTTTTTGAAGGTTTCATAAGACTTCAAACGGAATTCTAACATCCACTCAGGTTCTCCCTTTGCAGCTGATAATTCACGAATGACATCTTCATTCAATCCTTTTCCTGTCGATAGGACAGGCTCTACATCATCATGGAAACCAAATTTATATTCACCAAGGTCAATTGGTTTTGGTTCTACTCTTTCTTCAGCCATAATATCCTTTCTTTCATTCTTTATTTCTACTGATTCATAAGACAAAAGAAACTTGTCTTACTGATTTTTTTGATTTTCAATTGTTTTCTTCAGGGCGTTCCAAGCTAGGGTTGCACACTTGATTCGTTGAGGGAATTTAGCAACTCCTGACAAGAAGGCTGCATCGCCAAGTTGGTCTTGGCGTTCATCTTTTTGCCCTTGAACCATTTCAGAAAAAATAGTCGCAAGTTCTAAGATTTCTTGTTTGGTTTTTCCTAAAACTGCGTCCGTCATCATACTAGCAGATGCTGTAGAGATGGTGCAACCTGAGTTTAGAAAAGCGATATCTTCCAAACGATCCTCTGCATCAAACTTGACAGAGAGATTGATAACATCCCCACAAGTCGGATTGTTGAGACTGATTTGTTCAGCGTCTTCTAACTTCCCTTGGTGATGTGGATTTTTCGAATGGTCCGCTACCACTGCCATATAAAGGCTATCTAGTTTAGAAAGTGCCATTGAAAAACTCCTTTGTCTTTTGTAAGGCATCGACTAGTTTATCGCAATCTGCCTTGGTATTGTAGATATAAAAACTTGCACGAGCTGTTGCTGGGACATCCAAATACTGAAGCAAGGGTTGCGCACAGTGGTGACCTGCACGAACAGCTACTCCTTCATAATCCAAAGCTGTTGCAAGGTCGTGAGGATGGAGATCGCCTAGATTAAAGGCAATCACACCTGAACGTTGAGCCAAGTCCTGTGAACCATAAATGGTCAGTCCTTCAATCGCCTGCAACTTTGGAAAGACATATGCAATCAATTCTTGTTCATGAGCTTCAATCGCATCCATACCAATCTTTTCAAGATAATCTACTGCCGCAGCAAGTCCAATTGCACCTGCCATATTTGGTGTTCCAGCCTCAAATTTCCAAGGCAATTCCTTCCAGCTAGCAGATTGCTCATAGACGAAATCAATCATTTCACCGCCAAATTCTACTGGTGACATTTGTTCCAGATACTTTTCTTTACCGTAAAGAACACCGATACCAGTTGGACCCGCCATCTTGTGACCTGAAAAGGCAAAGAAGTCCACATCCAAGTCCTGGACATCGATCTTCATATGAGGAGTAGATTGAGCACCATCCACCACCATGATGGCTCCAACTTGGTGGGCCATTTGCGTGATTTCTTTAATCGGATTGACTACACCAAGAACATTTGAGGCGTGAGCTAGCGAAACAAACTTGACCTTGTCAGTCAATTTAGCTCGCAAATCATCCATATCCAGAGCTCCATCCTTGAGATAGACATAGACAAGCTCTGCCCCAGTCTTACGGCAGGCTTCCTGCCAAGGAATGATGTTGGAATGGTGTTCCATGACAGAAATCAAAACCTGGTCTCCCTCAGTCAAGACTTCCTCTGCAAAGCGCACCACCCAGTTCAGACTGGTTGTCGTTCCTCTAGTAAAGAGAACTTCCTTTGTAGACCCTGCATTGATAAACTTACGAATGGTTTCACGAGCCGCCTCATAGGAAGCTGTCGCCCGCTCCGCCAAGGTATGAACCCCACGATGAACATTGGCATTGTCGTTCTCATAGTAGCGGTTAATCGTCTCCAGAACTGCTAGTGGTTTTTGTGTCGTCGCAGCATTGTCCAAATAAACCAATGGTTCATCATTAACAATCTGGTCTAAAATTGGAAAATCCTTGCGAATCGCTTCTACATCTAACATAGGCTTCCCCTTAGCGTTTTGACAATTTTTCTTCGATAGTTGCAATCATTTCATCACGAACTTCTTTGACTGGAATCTCAACGATAACAGATCCAAGGAACCCACGAACAACCAAACGCTCAGCAGTCGCCTTGTCCAAGCCACGGCTCATGAGGTAGTACATATCTTCTGGATCTACTTGTCCAATAGAAGCCGCGTGACCAGCAGTTACATCATTTTCGTCAATCAAAAGAATTGGGTTGGCATCTGAACGAGCCTGATCTGAAAGCATGAGAACACGACTTTCTTGTTGCGCATCGGCTCCCTTGGCACCCTTGATAATGTGACCAATACCGTTGAAAGTTAAAGTTGCTTTTTCAAGAATAACTCCATGTTGGAGGATATTTCCGATTGAGTTGCAACCATAGTTGGTTACGCGAGTATCAATCCCTTGTACCTGACGGCCACTTGAAAGAGCTACAACTTTCAGGTCAGCATGGCTACCGTTACCAATCAAGTCGCTATCAAAGTCCGCAACGACGTTCCCTTCGTTCATGACACCGATTGCCCAGTCAATGCTTGCATCGTTGCCTAATTTACCACGACGGCTAATGTAAGCAGTGACGTTTTCACCTAGACGGTCAATCGCAGCAAACTTCACTTGAGCACCAGAACGCGCAATTACTTCTACTGTGATATTAGCAGTTGCTTTGGCACTTCCTTCACCGCGTGACTCTAAACGTTCTAGATAACTAATCTTAGAGTTTTTACCAGCGATAATCATAATATGCTTATTAAACGGCACATCACTATCGCTGTCTTGGTAGAAAATACCTTCGATTGGCTCTGTAATTTCCACGTTATCTGGAATATAAAGAACAGCACCACTGTTGAAATAAGCTGTATGGTAGGCTGCTAATTTGTCATCGTCATACTTAACAGATGACATGAAGAATTCTTCAATAAGCTCTGGAATTTCTTCTAAAGCTGAGTGGAAGTCTGTAAAGACGACACCCTGTTCAGCCAACTCAACTGGAATTTGCTCAAAAACAGTTTGAGTTCCTACTTGAACCAATTTCAAGTGATTATCTAGAGCTGTGAAATCTGGAACATTTACTGATGGCTCACTTTCTGTAATCGTTCCATCACCCAGATTCCAACGGTGGAATTTGACACGCTCAATAACTGGTAATTCCAAAGTCTCAATCTTATCAAAAGCTTTTTGACGGAGGTCAGCCAACCAGCTTGGTTCAGCGTGCATTTCTGAAAAAAGTTTAATATTTTCTTTAGTCATTTACTTCTCCTAAAAGATACGAGGTAATTACAATTCTTCCTTGTAGTCGTAGCCAAGTTCTTCAGCTAGTTTTGCGTATCCTTCACGTTCCAAACGCGCAGCCAATTCTGGACCACCTGAAAGGACAACTCGACCTTCCATCATGACGTGTACCACATCAGGTGTGATGTAGTTCAAAAGACGTTGGTAGTGAGTGATAATCATAGCACCAAAGCCTTCACCACGCATGGCATTCACACCTTTAGACACAACTTTAAGGGCATCAATATCAAGACCAGAGTCAATCTCATCCAAAAGGGCAAAAGTTGGTTCCAACATCAAAAGTTGAAGAATCTCATTACGTTTTTTCTCACCACCAGAGAAACCTTCGTTGAGGTAACGCTCAGCCATTTCTTCTTTCATGTTGAGCAATTCCATCTTTTCATCTAGCTTAGTGATGAACTCGCGAACTGAAATCTTCTCATCGTCTTCTTTACCAGCATTCATGGCTGCACGAAGAAACTCAGCGTTAGTAATACCAGGAATTTCTGATGGATATTGCATAGCAAGGAAAAGTCCCATACGCGCACGCTCGTCCACTTCCAACTCAAGGATGTTTACGCCATCAAACAAGACTTCACCTTTGGTAACTTCATAGTTTGGATTTCCCATGATAGCGGCAGAAAGAGTCGATTTACCAGTACCATTTGGTCCCATGATAGCGGCGATTTCTCCTGTTTTCAGGGTCAGGTTAACCCCTTTTAAAATTTCTTTTCCTTCAATCTCAACGTGAAGATCTTTGATCTCTAATACTGACATGATAGTTCCTTTCTTTTTCAAAGCCTTTACAGTGCTCACTAGAAACATACTTGATTTCCCTAGAAAATACGGTAAAAGGTCAATAAATATACTTTTATAGTATAACAAAAAAAAGCCTAAAAGGCTTTGATTTTGTCTAGAAGCTGAGGACTAGTCTTTTCCTTTTAAATGCTGGTCAATGACATCTACAATCTTGCCCATCAAGTAACTAACTCGGAAATTTCTAAAGAGCAAAATGGCCCAAAAGGCTGCCATAATATAGCGACCAGTCATCCAGGCTTCATTGAAAAAATAGGTCTCAGCAGCTGTAAACAGCGCGATGATAATAAATTGTTGTCTATTCATAAACTTATTGTATCATGAAATCTTTCTTTAGTCTTCCTCTACCTTCACTTTATCAGCCAAAAATTCAAATCCTTCTGGAATCAGGCTTTCTTCTGCTTCTTTTTCAGTTTGAGAAGATTTGGCTTTGGCTGAAAAGGCTGCGCGAACTTCTTTCCATTCCTCCATGGAAATAGCTAAAATCTCAGGTGAAAAACCTGCTGCCTGACTGAGGATGTTACCAAACATGGTGTTGAGATTGTCCCGTTTCATGGTTTGACCAGCATTGAAGTTAGACTCAAAAGCAAGAATAGCATGGTGTTCATTGGCCGCAACTGGTTGAGATCCGACTAGAAGAGCCTTGTCCGGCCCCCCTAGACTTTCAATTACTTCTCCCCAGGCATTCTGCAAACGAATCAGATTTTGACGTGCTAAATCAGGATTTTCAACGGCCTCTTGTAGGATCGATTGAACTTTATTGCGATCCACACGATAGATTGTCTTGCCCGTTGCTGGGCGACTAGGAGCTGGATTTGTTGGCTTAGATACGGTTCCCACATTTGCGAGTTCTTGTTTGAGACGGGCAATTTCCTGTCTCAGTGCAGAAATTTCACTTTCAACTGCCCCAGAAAGAGCTGGTTCAGGCTTAATCTCTGCCAAACGGATAGTCATCATCTCAGCATAAATCTTAGGCTGCAAACTAGACTTAATATCTGCTAAACTGACTGTCGCCAAGCGAATCATTTCAAACAGATTTTCTTGAGGAAGTGTCAAATTTTCTACAAAGACTGGACTATGATGAGTGTTTTCTCCCCCTGTTTGAACAATTAACAAGTCTCTTAAATAGTGTAAAAGGTCGGTCACAAAACGAGTCATGCTCTTACCATTGTCAAAAAGAAGATTCAAGCAAGACAAAGCCTTGGGAACATCCTGTTGAGACAAGGCAGCCACATAATCATCCAAGGCTGATAGACTAATTGTGCCAGTAATTTCTTCAGAGATAGCAGTCGTCAGCTCATTTCCCTGTGTTAAACTCAGGGCTTGATCTAAAATAGACAAGGCGTCCCGCATTCCACCTTCAGCCCGTCTAGCAATGATTTCCACAGCTTCTGGTTCAGAACTGATATTTTCTTTGTCTAAGATATAGCGAATATGCTCCTTAATATCCTGTGTCTTAATTGATTTAAATTCAAAACGTTGCACACGAGATAGAATCGTAGCAGGTATCTTGTGCAATTCAGTAGTGGCCAAAATAAAGACCACATTCTGTGTTGGCTCTTCCAGCGTCTTTAGAAGGGCATTAAAAGCTCCTGTAGACAGCATGTGAACCTCGTCTATGATATAAACCTTATAACGGGCAAGACTAGGGGCGTAGGTAGATTTATCACGAATTTCACGGATTTCATCGACCCCATTATTAGAAGCTGCATCCATTTCGATGACATCTTCTAAACTACCGTCCGTCACTGCCTGACAAATATAGCAGTTATTACAAGGTTCCCCACCCACTTGATTTGGACAGTTCATAGCTTTAGCAAAAATCTTAGCCACACTGGTTTTTCCCGTTCCACGAGGACCCGAAAAAAGATAAGCGTGACTTATTTTCTCTTGCTCCACTGCTTGTTTAAGAGTCTTAGCCACAACTTCCTGTCCAACCAACTGGGAGAAGTTTTGACTTCTATATTTTCGATAAAGAGCTTGATACATTAGGCTTTCTCCCCAAACATTGTAAAGTCCCATTCTGTCTTTTCAAGCAAAATAGCGACAAATTGTTCCAAATAATCTCGATCCATAGCATCATAATCATCAATCTCTGAAGAATCCAGATCCAGAACCCCGAGCAATTGACCATTCTTAACCATCGGAACAACAATTTCACTTTTAGCTCGACTATCACAAGAAATATAGTTGGGATAAGTTGTTACATTACCAACCAGAACAGTTTCCTGAAAGTGGGCTGCCTCACCACAAACACCTTTGCCTAGTGAGATACGGATACAGGAAACACCTCCTTGGAAAGGACCTAAAATCAATTCCTTTCCATCGAACAGATAAAAGCCTGAGAATACGGTATTAGGAAAGCGTGATTTTAGAAGAGCACTGGCGTTGGAAAGATTAGCCAAAACATTGGTTTCACCATCCAATAAAAAAGAGAGCTCTTCATTTAACATTTGATAACGTGATTGTTTTTCTGATTCTAACATAGGACTATTATATCAAAAAAGGCTTACAGACAAAAGAAAAATCCCTTGTTTAGTAAACAAAGGATTTTGTGAATTTTCAATTTGATTAAAGTTCGATATCACCGAACAAGTCAGCCATTGAGAATCCTGTTTGTGTTTCTGGAAGTTCGAAATCACGTTTTTCTTGACGTTTTGGACGACGTGGACGAGCAGCACGTTTTTCTTCTTTTTGTCCTTCTTCTTGAGCTGGACGCTCTTCAAGAGCTTTGATAGAAAGTGATACGCGCTCTGCATCTGCGTTAACTTCAAGAACTTTAACTTTAACTTCTTGACCAACTTTAAGAGCTTCTTTTGGATTTTCAATACGTTTGTGTGAAATTTGTGATACGTGAACAAGTCCATCGATACCTGGCAATACTTCAACAAATGCACCGAAGTCAGTCAAACGTTTAACTGTTCCTTCTACTATATCACCTTTAGCCAATTTTTGCTCAACGCCATCCCATGGTCCAGGTGTTGTTGCTTTAAGTGAAAGTGATACACGTCCTTCTTCTTCGTTAAGATCAAGGATTTTCACTTCAATTTCTTCACCAACAGTTACAACTGATTTTGGTGATACGTTACGTTCATGTGACAATTCAGTCAAGTGAACCAATCCGTCAACACCACCAAGGTCGATGAAAGCACCAAAACTTGTGATACGTGCAACTTTACCAGTTACTACATCACCAACAGCCAATTTACCGAATACTTCAGCGCGAGCTGCTGCTGTAGCTGCTTCAACAACTTCACGACGTGAAAGGATGAAGCGGTTTTCTTTAGCGTCAACTTCTTTGATTTTAGCATCAAATTCTTGACCTACAAAACGCTCAGTGTTACGTACGAAACGAGTATCCAACATTGAAGCTGGGATAAATCCACGAACACCTTCAAATTCTACTGAAAGTCCACCTTTAACGGCACGAGTTCCTTTAACAGTAACAACTTCTTCTTCACGACCAACAAGTTTGTCCCATGCTTTGCGAGCTTCAAGGCGTTTTTTAGATACAAGGTATGTAACTGTATCAGTATCTTTACCAACTACTTGACGAAGTACAAGAACATCTAATACTTCTCCTACTTTCACAAAGTCATTGATATCTGCATCGCGATCGTTTGTCAATTCGCGAAGAGTCAAGACACCTTCAACACCAGTCCCAGAGATTGCAACGTTAGCTTGAGTCGCATCAACTGTCAATACTTCAGCACTAACAACATCACCAGGCTCAACTTGGCTAACGCTATTTAGCAAATCTTCAAATTCGTTCATCTAAAAAATCCTCCAACAATCAAGTTTTTCTTAAACTTGACATACTTATAATTTTTTTCCTAAGCACCCGCAAGGACATGTTCATATCGTTCACGTCTTTCAATTATAAAAATAAAATACCCTAAGATATTTTGCTTTTTATCTTGATCATTACCTAAGAACTGGGGTAGCTGGATTCGAACCAACGCATGAGGGAGTCAAAGTCCCTTGCCTTACCGCTTGGCTATACCCCATTGATAAAATGGAGAGAGAGGGATTCGAACCCCCGAACCCGAAGGAGCGGATTTACAGTCCGCCGCGTTTAGCCTCTTCGCTATCTCTCCTACAATCAACATGGACTATTATATCATGAAAATTTCAAAAAAACAAGACTTATTTTGCTAAATTATAATTTTCAATCAAAATTTCCACAGCTTTTTCCAATTTTTTATAAAAACTATCGACATTTCCATTCTTTATGATGGCAAATTGTCCATCTAATTCGGCAATTTCTCCGATAACTTTTTTACCAATGGTCAACGTATAACCTTCAAAACTGTCTTTTCCTACATTAACCTTGGCATCTGCTACTTGAATTTCAATTTTTTTATCTTTCTTGCTCATTTCATACCTCTCTTCACTTTTTCTATTTTACAAGAAAATCCCAAAACTAGCAAGAAAAAACTCTATATCATTCCAAGTCTGATATAGAGTTTTCTGCTTTATTTAATGTGTTTTTCTAGTTCTTTTTGGTACTTACCATTTGATTCCAATTTTTCTTTTTGCCATTTTTTCAGTGCTTCTTCATATTCTTTTGTTGTAACGATATCTTTTTGCAATTTCATCCCTTTAAAGATATATGGGTCACCCTTAATACCAACTTGTGAGTATGGTTTTGAGAATGGCACTACATTACTTACAACTGGTGAACCACCAGATGAGGCTGTCGGCATCAATAATGAACTATCTGTCAACCAAGCTTGAGCCTTGGCATATTTTTCATAGCGTTCTTCAAGATTTGTAGTTTCTGAATCGGCATCATCCAATAATTTCTTATACTGGTCCAAGCCAAGTTTAGCTACAACATCCTTATCTTTCCCTTTAGTAATACCAAGGTGTTTCATAGCAGAACCTGATTTAGGATCCATGATATTCAAGTAAGATGCTGGGTCTTGATAACTTGGAGCCCATCCTGTACTGTTCAAATCATAGTCTTTTTGAGAAGGAACACGCGCTTGAGAAGTGATTGTTTCCTTTTCATTATCTGTCATTTGAAGAACGTCGATGACAACATTTTCAGCACCAAGAGTTGATTCAATAGACTGTTTGAAAGAGTTGCTTTGTTGAACGGCGATGGTATCTGTTTGTTCAACTGGGACATCCAAGTGAATTGGGAATGTTACCCCTTTAGATTCCAAGTCTTTCTTAGCTTTTTCGAAAGCAGCTTTAGCCTTGTCAGGATTGTAGATAGAATCCTTACCGTCAACTAGCTCAACACCTTTCCATTGGTCACCATAGTTCACCAACTCTGCTTGAGCGATTTGACCAAAGTTTTTACCACCTGCTTGCACAAAGTTGTCAGGAACAAGGCTGTTACGAATAATCTTGTCCGCACCGTCTTCACCATTTAGCTGGGCAGCATAAGAATGGCGGTTGAAGGCAAAGTTGATAGCCTGACGGAAGTCCTTATTAAGCATAGCTTCTTTAGTAGAAGTCTTTTGCTCTTCACTTGTTTTCGCAGTTTTATTATATGACTGACGATTTACGTTAAAGGTGAAGTAATAACTACTTGAGTCCTGTGGGCTATAAGTGATTTTATCTCCGTATTGTTCCAAAGTTGAAGCAAAGTTTGAGCTACTTGGGAAGAGACGGGCTGTCGTATAGGCACCTGAAGAGAAGCTACGAATCAACGATTCCTGATCAGAACCATCGTAGTAGGTCAATTTGATCTTCTCGATTTTTACCTTTTCTTTATCCCAGTAATTTGGGTTTTTCTCGTATTCAATTAACGATTTAGACGTCAAGGTCTTCAAGATATAAGGACCATTGTAGAGAATTCCTGCTGGAGTAACTGCTCCATAATCTTTACCTGATGCCTTCAAAAACTCTTCATTTACAGGTAACATCGTTGCTGTAGTGACTTTAGAGTTCCAGAAGCTTTCTGGTTTGTTTAGGGTATATTCAACTGTGTAATCGTCCAAGGCCTTGACACCAACTGTAGAGAAATCATTGGTCTCACCAGTCATATAGGCATCCAATCCCTTGATTGAATTTTGGATGAGAGAAACACCGTCTGACTTGCCGTCAGCTACGTGTTTTAGTCCTGTCACAAAGTCATGGGCTGTTACTTCTGCGTATTCTTCACCTTCTGATGTATACCATTTAACTCCTTTACGAAGTTTATAGGTATAAGTCAAACCATCTTTTGAGACAGACCAATCTTCAGCTATGGAAGGAATAACATTTCCGTATTGGTCATTTTCCATCAATCCATCAACCACATTCCCGATGACATCTGTTGTAGATGTACGAGTCGCTACACTATAATCCAAAGATGCCGGATCTACTGCATAGACATATGAAAATGTTGTCGGTGCATCTGCTTCTTTATCAGCTTTTCCACAAGCTACTAAAAGAGCTGTTGTACTCAGGACCACTCCTGCTGTTAAGAGCCACTTTTTCGATTTCATAAAAAATCTCCTTTAGTTTATTTTAATCTACTTTTACAATCCAACCTTCTGGCGCTTCAATATCACCAAACTGAATCCCTGTCAATTCATCATAGAGTTTACGAGTCACAGGACCTACTTCTGTTTCACTATAGAATACATGGAAATCATCACCGTGCTGAATTCCACCAATTGGAGAAATAACCGCTGCTGTACCACAGGCACCTGCCTCTACAAAACGGTCAAGGTTATCAATCGGGACATCACCCTCAATAGGAGTTAAGCCCAAGCGATGTTCTGCCAAATAAAGCAAAGAATACTTGGTAATAGATGGCAAGATAGATAGACTCAATGGTGTTACAAACTCATTGTCAGCTGTAATTCCAAAGAAGTTAGCTGATCCGACTTCTTCAATCTTTGTATGAGTTGATGGATCTAGATAGATAACATCTGAAAAATGACGTGACTTGGCCAATTTCCCTGGCAAGAGACTGGCAGCATAGTTCCCACCAACCTTAGCTGCACCTGTACCATTTGGCGCTGCACGATCGTATTCATCCTGAATCAAGAAGTTGGTTGGAACCAATCCACCCTTAAAGTAATTTCCAACTGGCATAGCAAAGATGGTGAAAATGTATTCCTCTGCTGGTTTTACTCCGATAATATCTCCTACTCCAATCAAAAGAGGACGAAGATAAAGGGTTCCACCTGTTCCGTATGGAGGTACATATTCTTCATTCGCACGAACAACTGCCTTACAAGCTTCTACAAACATTTCTGTCGGAACTTGTGGCATCAAAAGACGGTCACATGTACGTTGCAGACGTTTGGCATTTTCATCAGGACGGAATAGTTGAATACTGCCATCCTTAGTACGATAAGCTTTCAAACCTTCGAATGCTTGTTGACCATAGTGAAGACTTGGAGAAGACTCTGAAATATGCAAGGTTGCATCTTCTGTAAGTTCTCCTTGATTCCATTGTCCATTTTTAAAATGAGCAATATAGCGATAAGGTAATTTCATATAGGAAAAACCGAGATTTTCCCAATCAATCGTTACTGTCATATTCCACTCCTTATTCTAAAAACCTATTTCTTTTATTCTACACTATTTTTCTAAAATAGCAAGTATATTTTGTAATTTTCAGAAAATTTCTTCAATAAAAAGAACCAGCTCTTAGAACTGATTCTTCATTTCACTTATTTAGCTTCAGTAAATACTTCTTTAAGATAAGCGTCAAAAACTTCTTCATCTGAAATGGTGTCTGAAATAAAGCTTCCATTGCTAGTACGTTCTGACAGGTTCAAGTCTTGTAATCGGATTTGATAGATTGTTCCTTTGTTTGATTGAACAAGCAGAGTTTGGTCGTTCTCTTCCACATCTGTACTAAAGAGATCACCAATAAATCCTTGTTCTGCAACCGCTCCTGCCAAGAAGACACGATGCGGTTTGTTTTTTAACTCACGCAAGACTTGTAAGCCACGTTTGGCACGACTTGTTGCCGGAATTTCGTCAATAGAAATACGTTTCAAACTTCCACGTTGGGTCAAGAGGTAGAAGGATGAGGTGTTACAGATAAAGGCGGATTGGAGGACATCATCTGCTTTCAGGTTCATAGCTTTGACACCTGCAGCCTTAGCACCGACAACTGGTACCTCTTCGATATTGAAACGAAGGGCATAACCATTTTGGCTAATCAAAAGAACATCATCTAGTTTAATCGGAGCCACTGCTACAATCTGGTCTGTCTCGTCTTTGAGCTTAGCATACTTGACAGACTTAGATCTATAGGTCCGCCATGGGGTGAATTCTTTTCGTTCTACACGCTTAATTTGACCAAGACGAGTTGCAGCAAAATAGGTTGTCGCATCATCAAACTGATCCACGACTTCCACATAAAGGATTTCTTCGTTAGTTTCGAAGTTTGTGATAGTTTGGCTCAGATGCTCTCCAATATCCTTCCAGCGAATATCTGCCAATTCATGGATTGGTCGATAAATGACATTTCCAAGACTTGTGAACATCAAAAGATGCTGTGTTGTCTTAGCAGCTTGTACAAAGATCAAACGGTCATCATCACGCTTGCCAATTTCTTCCAGGGTTGAAGCGGCAAAGGAACGTGGGCTGGTACGCTTGATATAACCTGCCTTGGTAACGCTGACATAGGTATCTTCCTCGGCGATCAGACTAGCTGTATCAATCTCAATTGCTTTCGCAGTGTCTTCTAAAGAACTCAAACGAGGAGTGGCAAATTTCTTCTTAACCTCACGAAGTTCTTTCTTCATGAGATTGTACATAGTCCGCTCATCTCCAATGATAGCAGCAAGCATGGCAATCTTTTCACGAAGTTCTGCTTCTTCTTCCTGCAAGACAACCACATCGGTATTGGTCAAACGGTACAGTTGCAAGGTTACGATAGCCTCAGCCTGTTCTTCCGTAAAATCATAGCTAACTTTGAGGTTTTCCTTAGCGTCCGCCTTATTCTCAGAAGCACGGATAAGAGCAATGACTTCATCCAAAATCGAAATCACTCGAATCAAACCTTCGACGATATGGAGACGTTTCTCAGCCTTTTCCTTATCAAAGCGAGAACGCGCCAAGATAACTTCACGACGGTGGGCAATATAGCTAGACAAGATTGGAACGATCCCAACCTGACGAGGGGTGAAATTGTCAATCGCCACCATGTTAAAATTGTAATTTATTTGTAGATCGGTGTATTTGAAGAGATAGTTGAGGACAAGCTCTGTATTAGCGTCCTTCTTAAGTTCGATAGCGATACGAAGGCCGTCACGGTCAGACTCGTCTCGAACCTCAGCAATACCAGCTACCTTATTATTGACACGAACATCATCAATCTTCTTGACTAGATTGGCCTTGTTGATTTCATAAGGAATCTCAGTAATAACGATTTGTTCCTTACCACCTTTTAGCTTTTCAATCTCAGTCTTGGAACGAACAACCACGCGCCCTTTCCCAGTTTCATAGGCCTTCTTGATTTCATCACGACCCTGGATAATCCCTCCAGTCGGGAAGTCTGGTCCAGGCAAGAATTCCATGAGTTTATCCACCTTGGCAGTTGGGTGGTCAATCATATAGACCGCCGCATCGATGACCTCAGCTAAATTATGAGGTGGAATATCTGTGGCATAACCAGCCGAAATACCAGTCGATCCATTTACCAAGAGATTTGGAAAGGCTGCTGGCAAGACTGTTGGCTCTTTCTCCGTATCGTCAAAGTTCCAAGCAAAAGGAACGGTCTTTTTATCGATATCCTGAAGAAGATAGCCTGCAATCTCAGACAAACGCGCCTCAGTATAACGCATAGCCGCAGGCGGATCTCCGTCCATAGAACCGTTATTACCGTGCATTTCAACTAAAATCTCACGATTTTTCCAGTCCTGTGACATACGAACCATGGCATCATAGATAGAACTGTCACCGTGGGGGTGGAAATTCCCCATGATATTCCCGACAGATTTGGCCGACTTGCGGTAGCTCTTGTCAAAGGTATTGCCATCCTTATTCATAGAATAAAGAATACGTCGCTGAACCGGCTTCAAGCCATCACGAATATCTGGCAATGCCCGGTCTTGAATAATGTATTTGGAGTAGCGACCAAAACGCTCTCCCATGATGTCCTCCAAGGACATGTTTTGAATGTTAGACATAATAATTCTCTTTTTAGTGTTTTATTGTAAAGTAAATCTATAATTTATAAATTTAACTGTTTCTTTGTAGGTAGTGAGAAAAGAAGAGCAATCCTACTAATCCTAGGATGAATAAAAGATTAATTTTAATAACAAATAAGCTAAGTAGGGTATTAATTAGGCCGTGAAAAATGGCACAAAAAAGGACCGACTTAGTCTTTTTGAAAACAGCTGCTAGAAGAATACTGAGATAAATTGCAAATAGACTGAATAATATAAAAGGCATCCCACTTTGGGAACTTCCAATCACAAACCATAAAGGTACATGCCAAATTGCCCAAATACAACCTGTTATCAAACCGGAAATCCAAAAGGAGAATCTAGTTTCCAAAGTTGGTTGCAAGATGCCTCGCCATCCCAATTCTTCTTCGCCACCATAAATACAGATTGCACTCAAAAAAACAACAAACAAATTTCCTAGTGGAAAAGCCGGATTAAGTTCCTTAGAGGAGAAAGCGATGACACCTATCTGCACGAAAATTAGTAAAAGAAATAACAAAATATATTTCTTTGAGTCCCCTAAGATAAAAGATACTATGCTTTTAATGGATTTTTGAGGCAAACAAGAAATGGCTGCAATGGTTGGACCGAAACCTCCTAGTAAATGGAGAAAAACTCCTAGTGGACTTGTTAGACTTAAGAGGCTCATTTGCGTCAGCAAAGCGAGCACTCCCCAACCAAATCCCCAAGAAATGAGAAAACTAATCAGTAAAAATTTTGTTATCTTATTATTTTGTAAACGTTTCATTTGTTTCGAGTCTCTCCTTAGCATACTCAATCATCTTCTCTGCAGTTACTTTGTCATAGTGGAAGCCGTTTTTGAGAGAGAAGGCCTGCGCTTCTTTATGGAAAAAGTTCATGGTAGCCAAAAGAGACTTGGTGAGGCTTTTCTGGTCAAAAAAGTCAAGCAAGGCTGTAAATTCTTTCTCTTTCTCAGCAGGCAAATAGTTAAAAAGGTACTTATAGTTCTTGCCGATATCGACTTTCCCCCTATCACTTGCAACCTGCCAAGCTAAGATTTTCAGGAGTTCTTGTTGACAAATGCCATAGAGATGATCGGTCGCATAAATAACTTGCTTACGACAGATTCCTTTGACCACGTAAGCTGATACCCACCAAAATTCATTGCAGGCTTTTTCAAAATCTGTCTGACTAGCTGGATTTGTCCAGTAGCGCTTCGGACTAGGCGGATAAGATTTAAACAAACCTTTATCATCTTTCAAAACTGTATAATCAGCCTCACTATCCACCCACTCTTGAATTTGTTGTTTTGGACAGAGGGTTAGATCAATTCTATTTCCATCTTCAAAGAGCATGAGAAATAGACGGCGATGTCCCAACCTAACCTCTTGCTCAATAATACGTTTACCAAATTGGCCCAGCCAAGATAAATCTGAAATCAGCTCGTCCAGATTCTCTACAACATAGACTACATCGTAATCTTGAAATTCATCTTTTGGGGCCTTTGGGTTTGTCCGTGAACCAGACATAGCTACAGCTTTGACTTGTAAAGTTTTGGCAATCTGTAAAATCAGATCTAGCATTTCTGTTTCAGTTCTCATTTCGATACCCATTCATTAAAAAGTGACTTAAAACACTGTCGCTTCTTCCAGCGTAAATTTGACATTATCCTCAATCCACTTACGGCGTGGTTCGACCTTGTCTCCCATGAGGACATTGACACGGCGTTCGGCGCGAGCCAGGTCTTCGATGGTAACACGTATGAGGGTACGGGTTTCTGGATTCATGGTTGTTTCCCAGAGCTGGTCCGCATTCATCTCACCAAGTCCCTTGTATCTCTGTAGGGTAGCGCCTTTACCGAACTGCTTGCGGAGTTCTTCAAGTTCTCCGTCTGTCCATGCGTAGGCTACTTCTTCTTTCTTACCTTTACCTTTTGACATCTTGTAAAGAGGAGGGAGAGCAATATAGACATGTCCCGCCTCAACTAGCGGACGCATATAACGGTAGAAAAAGGTTAAGAGAAGTGTTTGAATATGGGCACCGTCGGTATCCGCATCGGTCATGATAATGATCTTGTCATAGTTGGCATCTTCAATGGAGAAGTCTGCTCCCACACCCGCACCAATGGTATAAATCATGGTATTGATTTCTTCATTTTTGAGGATATCCGCCATCTTGGCCTTGGCTGTATTGATGACCTTACCACGAAGAGGTAGGATAGCCTGGAACTTACGGTCACGGCCTTGTTTGGCAGAACCACCGGCAGAGTCTCCCTCGACCAGATAGAGTTCATTCTTAGCTGGATTCTTAGACTGGGCTGGGGTCAATTTTCCAGACAACAAGCCCTTGTCTTTCTTATTTTTCTTACCATTTCGGCTCTCATCACGCGCCTTACGTGCCGCTTCACGAGCATCACGGGCCTTAATAGCCTTGCGGATGAGGTTAGAAGCCAATTCCCCATTTTCCATAAGGAAAAAGGTCAACTTATCAGCCACAATGCCATCCACAACAGGACGAGCAAGAGGGCTTCCTAGCTTGTCCTTGGTCTGACCCTCAAACTGCAAATGTTCTTCAGGGACTAGAATAGAGAGGACAGCCGCTAGCCCCTCACGATAGTCTGACCCTTCAAGGTTTTTATCTTTTTCCTTGAGAAGCCCCGTCTTACGCGCGTAGTCGTTCATAACCTTGGTAATAGCGGACTTGAGTCCTGTCTCATGCGTTCCACCATCCTTGGTACGAACGTTATTGACAAAAGATAGAATGTTATCTGAAAATCCATCATTGTACTGGAGAGCCACTTCCACTTGGAAACCATTGTCTTCTCCTTCAAAGTAAAGAACTGGCGTTAAGGTCTCCTTGTCTTCGTTAAGATAAGAAACAAAGTCCTGCACCCCATTTTCATAGTGAAACTCGATCGCTTCATCTGTTCGCTCGTCCGTCAAAGACAAGGTCACATTTTTCAAGAGAAAGGCTGATTCATTAAGACGCTCTGAAATGGTATTGTACTTGAAATCTGTCGTAGAGAAGATCGTCGCATCAGGCATAAACGTAACCTTGGTACCTGTCTTAGACTTGGACGCTGTACCGATTTTCTTTAAGGTCGTGACAGGTTTTCCCCCATTTTCAAAACGTTGCTTGTAAACTGCGCCATCACGGGTGATTTCAACTTCTAACCAGCTAGAAAGAGCATTGACGACAGAAGAGCCTACCCCGTGAAGTCCACCAGATGTTTTGTAGCCTCCTTGACCGAATTTTCCTCCAGCGTGGAGAATAGTAAAGATAACCTCAACAGTTGGAATCCCCATAGCGTGCATTCCCGTCGGCATCCCACGACCATGGTCTTGCACAGTCAAACTCCCGTCTTTATTGATGGTCACATCAATACGGTCACCAAACCCAGACAAGGCTTCATCGACAGCATTGTCGACGATTTCCCAGACGAGGTGGTGGAGACCAGCGCCATCAGTTGATCCGATATACATCCCTGGACGTTTTCGAACCGCATCCAACCCTTCTAACACCTGAATGGCATCATCATTATAATTGTTAATATTGATTTCCTTTTTTGACACAAGGAACCTCCTATTCGTTCATCTTTACTATTCTACAGGTTTTCCAAGGATTTTGCAAAATTTTTCTTTCTCCGGTGTGACAATTTCAGAAGTGATTCTCTGCCTTTCTTCTCCATTTCATGATATAATAGGAGTATGATTACAATAGTTTTATTAATCCTAGCCTATCTGCTGGGTTCGATTCCGTCTGGTCTCTGGATTGGACAAGTATTCTTTCAAATCAATCTGCGAGAACATGGTTCTGGTAACACCGGGACAACCAACACCTTCCGAATTTTAGGCAAGAAAGCAGGTATGGCGACCTTTGTGATTGACTTTTTCAAAGGAACCCTAGCAACGCTACTTCCGATTCTCTTTCATCTGCAAGGTGTTTCACCTCTCATCTTTGGACTTTTGGCTGTCATTGGGCATACCTTCCCTATCTTTGCAGGATTTAAGGGTGGAAAGGCTGTCGCAACCAGTGCGGGAGTGATTTTCGGATTTGCGCCTGTCTTCTGTCTCTACCTTGCAGTTGTTTTCTTTGGAACTCTCTATCTTGGTAGTATGATTTCGCTGTCTAGTGTCACAGCATCTATCGCAGCCGTCATCGGAGTTCTACTCTTTCCACTTTTTGGTTTTATACTGAGTAACTACGACCCTCTCTTCATCGCCATTATCCTAGCTCTTGCTAGTTTGATTATCATTAGGCATAAAGATAATATCACACGCATCCAAAATAAAACTGAAAATCTTGTTCCTTGGGGACTGAACTTGACTCATCAAAATCCTAAAAAATAAAACGCCAGTTTTGAACTGCACCCCAAAAGTTAGACAGAAAAAATCTAACTTTTGGGGTGTTTTTATTATGAAATTAACTTATGATGAT